>JAPUGL010000165.1 GCA_027292775.1 Gammaproteobacteria bacterium
AGCCAGCAGGCACAAAAAAACACGGCCACCCGGAAGGGTAGTCGTGCTCATATTTGATAGCATATCGTTAGCCATCGTCAGTGACCTCTACTGGCTGTGGTTAGGGCTGGCGGGGTGTGTAAGCACCCTGCCCGTCCGTTGATATTAGGTCATCTGAGTTCGATCAGTTTTGGTTTCAATTCGGGAGCCGCGTTCTCGGCACCAAATAATTAACGGCCCCGTCAGGGGCCGTTGTCATTTGTGGCAACAGAGCACGGCCTCAGTCAGAGTCCCCAACGCACACCGACAACGAAGTGGAATGCGTCATAGCCAGCGTTCTTTGGGAACAAATTTGCGTTGGACATGTGCAGGTACCGGAGGGCAGTGTTGAGCTGTAGTTTCTGCGTGACAGGAATCAGAATCCCTGCACCTGCATTGATCGTAAACGTCCATCGGCTGCCGTGAGCAGGAAATGGCGTTACTGCCGCGTACTGAATGCCACCCCCCAGTTCATAGTAGGGAGTGAACGACACGCCCCGTTCGTGGTGCCACTGGAATGAGAAGTCGGTGCCAAATGAGACGCCGTCGCCGCCGGGCGCATCGCCGACAGGCTGCACGTCCAGGTAGGAGATAACCCAATCCTGATGCAGTGACAGGCGTCCCTTTTGTGCCACGCAAAGGCCGTACATGGCGCGCCATGGATGGCCCTCATCGCCATCGCTCGTTGCCTGCAAAGGAAGCGACGCGACCAGCTGTCGGTATCGACTGGAGCTGCAAGGGTGTTCCCTTATAAAGGGTATGAAGCTCATATAACCAGTATTGGTGCCGGATGCCTCGGGATCAGAGGCGAAGCCAGGATTGCCGATGAAGAACTTCAGTGCCAGCCAACCGATGCCTACGTAACGAAGTTTCAAATCCTTGCGCTCAACTTGATTACAGGAATTTCGCCGTCTAAGGCGATACAGTTGACATTGACTGCCAACGTTAGCCATCGATTCAGGCTATCAGCGTCAATTTCACTACCTCCCATTCACAGTAATTCAGAGTGTAGGCAACGACGTGGTGTTTCTCTTCCACCACTGTCACTTCCCCTGTGATTCCACCCGGCAGTGGTGCAACAAGTTTGGACCCCAATATGCTCGGCCGTTGAGACGCCGTCACCAGGAATTCAGTTATACCTTTTGACTGCATCATGAGGATCCAAAACCGTCGAGTCACCGATACCAGCGGTATTATCGATCATCTTCCGGCTTCGAAAATCGCTGCTCTTCAAGCGCTGAATGGTCCGTGAGGCTATTCAAAAAACTAAGCAAATCATTCTTTTCCACCGAGCTCAGTTCGAATCCTGTCAGCAGTTCGCTCTTGCGTGAATTAGCACTGCCTATCCCGGCGTTCTGGCCGTTATCAACGCTGCGGCCACCTGCCGCATAATGATCGATTACTCCGGAAAGCGTCGAGATGCTGCCATCGTGCATGTAAGGCGCAGTCACTGCGATATTTCGCAAACTCGGAGCGCGAAACCTGCCGTCATCGTCGGATTGACGAGACTCGCTGCGGAGGCCGGGATCGGCCTCAGGATAGCGATTGTGCCCGCCGACGTTATACAAACCGGTATTATGAAATTCTGTTGGCTCTTGCAGCTTCCCCTGCACGTATTGACCGCCCGCAAAGTTCTGTCCTTGATGGCAGGCACTGCAGTTGAGTTTTTCAGAAAAAAACAGCCGCATACCACGCAGGGCTGATTCCGAAAGTGCACTTTGATCGTCGAGATACAAAAGACGGTCAAACGCTGAATCCGCAGCGATAATCGATCTCACGAATGATGCCAACGCCTTAATAACGTTGTCGATGCTGACGTGGTCGTCAGACTGTGGAAATGCGCTTTGAAAAAGTCGTGCATAGGTCGAATCGGCCTGGAGATCCGCGACCAGCACCGTCTCTCGCCCAGCCATCCCAAGCTCGACCGGCTGCTCATTGAACAAGGGTATTGCGATCTGTTGCTCAAGTGTTTGCAGCCTCCGGCTGGCCCAGGTGAAATTGCTGTTATACGCCACGTTAATCAATGACATGCTCGAACGCGCGTGCGATTCGCCCGTCACACCAATTGCATGCGGTCGGCCGTCGGTAAACGCCAAGTGCTGCAGGTGGCAGGTCGAGCAGCTGCCGAGGCCATTTACCGAAAGACGATTGTCATAAAACAAGCGCCTGCCAAGCTGGACCTTTTCCACAGTATTGAGATTTGTATCAGGTACCGGTGGCAGTACAAAACCGGGCGGCAAATTCCAGTCGAAATCAACCTTGGGAACCGAGCGGTCGTCGTATTGCTGACCAACGGTCGTACCAGAAATTGCAAGCAGGGTGACGCAGCCAATGAAACTGCGTTGCCGCCGAAAACAATGAATTAGTTTGACGCTGCCCAGCGGACTTGCGCGCTGTCGTCCAGTGGGTGAAGGTACGACGCGAGTCTACTTCGTTCGTCAACCCACTTTGCAAACTGTTCGACAATTTCCACGTCCAAAGTGCTCGCGTCGTCGCGTCGTCCGGCAACCCAGGAATTCATCGCCACCATAAGCTCGTCTGCCAGTGGTCGATTACTTTGAAAGAGGTCCATGTAAGCCGCTTTTGCCTCATCAAGTCTGTTCAGGCCCAGATACGCTTCACCGCGATACTCGACTGCTTCATGGTAGGACGGGTTTATCCTTAACGACTCGTTGTAAGCTGCCAAAGATTCATCGTACCGATTGACTTTGCGAAGTGCATAACCGAGGCTGCCGTGCGCTTGGGAAAACGTGGAATAATAGCTAATAGCCTTTTCAAAATCGTCAATCGCCTTTTCGTATTCCTTAGTGCTTTTCTTCTGCAGTTTCGCAAATTTCTTTTCGTCGTTTTCATCAACGGCTTTTTGCTCAAACTTCGCCGCCTTGTCACGATGTTTAAGACCGCGTTGGTAGCTGGCCAATGCTTTTTCCTCCGGCGTGAGTTTCTTCATTGGCTGTTGTTGAGAGAAGCCGCCGCCGCTGGGGCCACCTGACGCATATAACGGAGGCGCCATGGACAGGACGAGAAAAATGACTAGATAGACCGGATATTTCACTGCATGCCCCCTATCAAACGAAACTGCGGGGATTTGTTCCCGCCTGCCCTATTATAGCGTATGACAGCGAAACGACGGAAAGTTCGGCCTGTTTCTGACCGGATCGCCATGAGCCAGGTAGGCTCCTTCCGGGCCCCCATGACGACTAATCGCTTCGGTTACCTTTGCGGGCCAGTAACAAGTGGTCGATTGAGTATCTGTCGTTCCCCACCGGTGCCAGCAAAAGGAAAACAATCAGTGTCAGACGCGTAAAGGTGTGCCCGTCGATATCGAAAAGGGGTTGCTGCAAGCTGTGACCGTATGTGGTTATGATCAGCAGCAGGCCAACTGCGATTAGTGCCTCTCTTGTTCTGAAGCCGATACAAATAAGCAGTCCTGCTACAAGCTCGAGAAAAGGAATGCTGTAGCCGAAGAGGTGTAGAAGCCAGGTCGGGATCCAGGAGTCGGAAAATCCCTCCACAAAAAACTGTTGGGCATGGCCCGCGGGCGTTAGCACGAATACCTTCCAATAGCCTGCCATCAGAAATAAGAGTCCCAGTATCCAGCGCACGATGAAATTTACGATCGGCCAGTTATCACTCATTTAATTTTCCAAATCCCGGTAAGACTCGCAATTCACTGGTGGTAAGTACTATGTCCACTTTGGGTCGCTTCACGCCTGTCGCCATCATAGCATTCGACCGACCGCTGGCAGCAGCCACGTTCTGAATGCCACTTCATCATCAATCTGGGTGGAATGCACCACTATTGTTTTTGTGGGGGCAAGGATATCCTGTAGCGCTTGCAGTCGATGCACCTCGTCCGGAGACAAACCAATGTTGTACCGCCCATACCTTGCCATCCTGCTTCTCGGCAGCGCGATGTTTTTCGCCGCATCGTGTTCAAAAACCGAACAGAAACAAAGTGTTGAAGTAGTTTCAAGCACCGAAAAAAAGCAAGCTGCCGAGCCGGAATCCGGAGTCGACTATCACTCTTTCGCCAATACGGAAGAGTACCGCATCACGCACGTCGACATGGATCTTACCGTCGATTTTATGCGCAAGGTGATCGTGGGCACAGCAACATTGCAGATCGACCGTCTCGACGATGGAAATAACGCACTGATTCTGGATACGCGCGATCTCACGATTGAGTCGGTCCGCGCCGGCAATAATGATCAGTTGCAGGAAACTACGTTCTCATTGAGCGACAGCATTGACATTCGTGGCGCAGCCCTTGCCATCGAACTGCCCGCAAATGCGTCGACCGTAGTGATCAGCTACCAAACATCTCCGGCAGCATCGGGCGTGCAATGGCTGGAACCGCAGCAGACTGCGGGCAAGCGACATCCATTCATGTTTACGCAGGCCCAGGCGATTCACGCTCGCAGTTTTGTGCCTCTACAGGACACGCCGGGCGTACGAATTACCTATACCGCTACGGTTCGCACGCCAATCGAGTTGCGCGCTGTGATGAGTGCCAACAATGACCCTGGCGCCGAGAAGAGCGGTGTCTACTCGTTCAGCATGCCGCAGCCGATTCCTTCGTACCTTTTGGCATTGGCTGTCGGTAATCTCGAGTTCAAGGCTATGGGGGCGCGTACCGGTGTCTATGCGGAGGCAGAAATACTGGATGCGGCAGCCGCAGAATTCGCCGACACCGAGGCAATGCTGGAAACCACCGAAGAAGTTTACGGCCCGTATCGATGGGACCGATACGATTTGTTGATATTGCCACCCAGCTTTCCGTTCGGCGGCATGGAGAATCCGCGGCTGAGCTTCATAACGCCAACCGTAATAGCGGGAGACAAGAGCTTGGTAGCACTGATTGCTCATGAACTTGCACACTCGTGGTCGGGTAATCTTGTTACTAATTCCAGTTGGCGCGATCTTTGGCTGAACGAAGGTTTTACCACCTACCTGACGAATCGCATTATGCAGTTTGTCTATGGGGATGATCGGTACCACATGGAAATGTCGCTGGGTTACGCGAACCTGCAAACCGACCTCAACGATCTTGACGACCACGATGAACTCCTCGCCATCGACATGCGTGGCCGTGATCCGGATGATGCTTTTTCCAGTATTCCCTATCAAAAAGGATCCTTGTTTCTCTACGAGATGGAACAGTCGATCGGTCGCGAGGCATTCGATCAATTCTTACTCGACTACTTCAACGAATTCGCTTTTCAGAGCATTTCGACCGAAGACTTCCTGGCACATCTGGAACAAACACTATTGAAGACGCATGCGGAGGAGCTAGATGCCGATCGCATTCGCGAGTGGATTTATGAACCAGGAATTCCCGAAGGCGCGCCTCATCCGCAGTCGGATGCGTTTACTCAACT
>JAPUGL010000166.1 GCA_027292775.1 Gammaproteobacteria bacterium
GGAACCCGCGCGGGCCGCGCCTGGCAAAAGCCTGTTCCCCTATTTGGTCTTGCTCCAGGTGGGGTTTACCATGCCGCGGAATGTTGCCACCCGCGCGGTGCGCTCTTACCGCACCCTTTCACCCTTACCGGCGCCGAAGCGCTTAGGCGGTCTACTCTCTGTTGCACTTTCCGTAGGCTCACGCCCCCCAGGTGTTACCTGGCACCTCGCCCTCTGGAGCCCGGACTTTCCTCTGCACAAAAGTACAGCGATTGCCTGGCCGACTCCCCGCATCAAAGGTAAGGCCAGCCAGCTGTTTTCTCAAGCATCTATTGTTTCCCGGCGAGCCTTGTGGCCAGCGCATATACCTCTTGACGCGGCAAACCACTTAGCCGGCTGGCGATCCTCGCAGCCTTGGCCGGTGGCAATTCGGTCAGCAACTCGTTGAGCAATGCGCTGACATCCTGCACCAGGGTACTCGGGGCGCTGTCCGCCCCCGAGATCACGATGACCAGCTCGCCGCGCCTCATATCGCTTTCGCATTTCGCCCGCGCGGCGAGTTCGTCCAGCGTCCCGTGGTAAACAGTTTCGAATTTCTTGGTCAGTTCCCTGGCCAGACAGGCGGGCCGGTCGCCGCCTAAAATCTGCGCCATGTCATCGAGTGTTTTCTGCAACCGGTGAGGGGCTTCGTAAAACACCATCGTCCTCGGCTCGGCAAGCAGTGATTTCAGATGCCCGACGCGGGCAATGCTTTTGGACGGCAGAAACCCCTCGAACACGAACCGGTCGGTTGGCAGCCCCGCCACGCTGAGCGCAGCCGTCAGCGCGCTGGGACCGGGTACCGGCACAGCTTGCAAGCTCTGCTCGCGCATCGCTTTTAGCAACCGATAGCCCGGGTCACTGAGCAGGGGAGTGCCCGCGTCGCTGATCAGCGCAATGCATTGGCCATCGGCCAGCAGTTGGATAATCTCAGGAATGCGGGTTATTTCATTGTGTTCGTGCAATGAAATCAGCTTTTTTTCCAACCCCAAGTGAGTTAATAATTTGCGGCTGTGGCGGGTGTCTTCGGCCGCTACCAGGTCGACCGAGGCCAGCACCTCTTTCGCCCGCATACTGATATCGCCCAGGTTGCCGATCGGTGTTGCGACCACATAAAGAATGCCTCGCTGCTCCGACACGATATAATCCCCCGCTGAAGATGCCACAGGACGCCATCCTGCCTTGAGGAAAACCGGCCATGCAAGTGAATGGAACAATAATGAAGGGATGCCTTATTCTGATCGCGGCGCTGTTGTTAGCTTCGTGCGCCGGCACCGGTGGCGTGCGCGACCCGAGCAGGCTCAGCGCGCAGGCAACACGGCTGGAACAACGAGGCAATTACCAGCGCGCGGCAACCCTTTACCTGCGCCTGGCGCAAAGCACCAGAGGCTCGGACCGGGACCGCTACCTGGTAGCCGCCGCCTTTGACCTTTATCAAAGCGGTGAAGACGAACGCGCCCTTGACGCATTGCGACGCGTTACCGGACCCTTGCAAGGCAACGTTTTGCGCCGCTGGGCCCTGCTCAGCGCGAGCCTCGCGTTGTTGCGCCACGAACCGGTCGCGGCGGTCGAGTTTCTCGGCCAGTTACCACTCCAGCTGACGCACGAGGACCAGGCCTGGGCCTATTTGCTACGCGGAAAAAGCAGTTTCCAGCTTGGTCAGCCTGCCAGCGGGATCGGTTTTCTGATTTATCGAGAAAATTGGCTAAAGGACGATAACGCGCGCGACAACAATCAACAGGAAATCTGGAACGGTCTTCAGCAGGTACCGTTGCAGGCGATTCAGGATGATCTGGCGGATGCGGAGGACCCTCTGGTCGCCGGCTGGCTCAACCTCGCTGCGACGGCAAAACTGGCGGACCGCAACCCGTTTCTATTCAAAACCGCGATCGCCATCTGGCGCAGCCATTACCCCGACCACCCGGCGATTGGTCCCTTGTTGCTGCGAGTTATCGAGGCATACCGGGTATTCACCGACTATCCGCAGCAGGTCGCCCTGTTATTGCCATTGAGCGGCAGGCGGCAGTCTGCGGCAACGGCGGTCAGGGAGGGCTTCATGGCCGCACATTTTCAGCAGACCGATATCAGCCTGCGTCCCGATATCCGTATTTACGATGTGAGCAAGCTCGGCCCGGAACAGGCGTACCGACTCGCCATCGTCGAGGGCGCGGATTTTGTCGTTGGCCCACTGACGCGGCCGGCTGTTGCATCCGTCGCTGAAAACAAAGTCTCGCAGATAAAAACCCTGGCACTCAATTTTCTCGAGCGCGGCTCAGACGCGCCCGACGGTTTTTACCAGTTTGCGCTGGACCCGGAAGACGAAGCGCGAGCGGTAGCCAGACGTATTGCCGGCCAGGGCCTGACCCGCGGCCTGGCATTGGTCCCCAATAACGACTGGGGCATGCGGTTGGTCAGAGCCTTCAGAGACGAAATGCAGGTCCAGGGCGGCGAATTGCTTGACTACCTTGCCTACGATGTCGGCGCACAGGATTTCTCGTCGACGATCACGCGTTTGCTGATGCTGACCGATAGCCGGGCCAGGCGCAGCCGTCTGCAATCCACACTGGGCGTCCCCCTTAAATTTGAACCGAGACGCCGGCAGGACACGGAGTTTATTTTTCTAGCGGCAAGGCCCGCCCAGGGACGACAAATCCGGCCACAGCTAAAATTCCACTACGCGGCTGATCTGCCCGTTTTCAGCACGTCGGCAATCTTCAGTCCCGATACCGCCAACAACAGTCTGCTGAACGGCGTGTCCTTCGCCGACATGCCGTGGATGATAGACCCCGACCTTTTGCAGGGTCAGCTAAGTGACGCCATAGGTCGCGTGTGGCCGTCGCTGGCGGCTCGTGGCCGGCTGTTCGCAATGGGATTCGATGCGTACCGCATGGTGCCGATGCTGCACCGGGGATCGTTTGGCGACCAGCAAGTATTGGGCATGACCGGTACTTTGTGGCTGGATTCGGATCGGCGTATCCGGCGCGACCTCGAATGGGCGGAAATCAGCGGTGGTGAGCCAAGACTTCTGCCGGGGCTGATCGATGACTTCAGCGACCCCGGCATGATCGATTCGTCCGTCGTGGCTGAGCCGCCGACAGCCGACGATGACCAGAGTTTCGGAAACTAGTCCGCATGTCACCGAGGGGGTAGCCGGTGACATGCGGACTAGCCAACAACGGGATGGCGGTGGCGCGGAAGCCATCGCGCTCAGTTATTTGCAGAAACATGGATTGGTCCTGCTGGACAGTAATTTCTCCTGCCGGTTTGGTGAAATCGATCTGCTGATGCGGGACGGCGATACACTGGTCGTGACAGAGGTGCGCTATCGCACAAGCGGCGTCGAGGATGCCCTTTATTCGATCGGCCTCCAGAAGAGAAAACGGCTTCGCCAGGCCGCGATGAAATTCCTGCAGGAAAATCCGGCGCTGGCTGGGCGGCCGTTGCGCTTTGATGTGATCGCGATCGGTGGATTGCTGGATGAGCCGCATATTAGCTGGATAAGCGACGCGTTTCAGGATGAGTAAGAATCGGCGAATCATGAGACAATAGGCAGCGGTGAAGCCATGCCGCATTTGTTGACGAGAACCGGAACCAGCAGCAATGAACAATGAGGATCGAGTAAGACAACACTTCGCCGAAAGCATAGAAATCAAACGCCGGGCCAGCGAACTGGCGCCACTGGTCAGCCGTGCCGCGTCATTGATTACCGGCAGCCTTCTCGACAATGGCAAGGTACTCAGTTGCGGCAATGGCGGCTCGGCCGGAGACGCACAACATTTTTCCGCTGAAATGCTCAACCGTTTCGAGATGGAGCGTCCGGGTCTGCCCGCGGTCGCGCTTACCACCGACAGTTCGACCCTGACGTCGATCGCCAACGACTATACGTTTGACGATATTTTTTCAAAGCAGGTTCGCGCACTGGGTCAGCCCGGGGACGTCCTGCTGGCAATCACCACATCCGGTAACTCCGAAAACGTCACCCGTGCCTGTGTGGCCGCACACGAACGCGGCATGAAAATCGTAGCCTTCACCGGTCGCGATGGCGGCGACCTCTCCGGCATCCTCGGCGAGGATGATGTTGAGCTACGAGTCCCCGCGCAGAACACGGCTCGTATCCAGGAGGTTCACCTCGTCTTCATCCATTGCCTGTGCGATCTTATCGACCGGGAGTTACTTGGTGTCCAGGAGTAGCGGTACGGCCGACCTGCCCGAAGCATTCATCGATCAGCTGAGGATCGTTTCGGGTCAATACCACAACAGAAAAATACTGACCGACTCGGCCGATTGCTGGGCCTATGGCTATGACAACAGCCGGGGCCGATCATTGCCGGCGGCTGTCGCCCTGCCCGAATCCACCGATGAAGTCGCTGCGATCATGGCCGCCTGCGCCGAGCACCGGATAGCCGTCTGCCCGCGTGGCCGGGGCACCAGCACCACCGGTGGCGCAATCCCGCCACAGGGAGGCCTTGCCCTTTCTCTCGAACGCATGAACCGAATCCTGAGTGTGGACCCGGCCAATCGAGTTGCCATCGTCGAGGCGGGCGTAATCAACCAGACCCTGCAGGATCACCTGAAGCCACACGGATTTTTCTGGCCGCCCGACCCGACCTCAGCGGCGTTCTCGACTATAGGCGGCAATCTCGCCTGCAACGCGGCCGGACCGAGAACACTCAAATACGGAACACCACGCGACAACACATTGGGACTGACCGCGGTGACCCCTCAGGGCAGAATCATCAGGACCGGCAGTTACACGACCAAGAGCGTGGTCGGCCTGGATCTGACCCGCCTGCTGATCGGATCGGAAGGCACGCTGGCAATCATTACCGAAGCGACTCTTTTGCTGACGCCGGCGGCGCAGGCCGAAACGACATTGCGTGCGAGCTATTCGTCGATAACGGAAGCAGCGGCTGCTGTGTCGCGAATCATGGCGCAGGCCTGCCAACCTCGGGCAATCGAATTCATGGACTCTGGCGCGATACGCGCGATCGGCCAGCTGGACCGAAACCCGCTGCCCGAACAGACCCGTGCCTTGCTGCTGATCGATGTGGATGGCACCGAGAATGGTCTGCAAGAATCGGTTGATGCGATCATGGCCGCTGCCCAGAGTGACGGTCTGCTTGAATGGTTGAGGGCAAGCAGTGAAAACGAAGCGGCGATACTCTGGCAGACCAGAAAGGCTCTAGCACCGTCGCTGCGCAAGCTGGCGCCGGGAAAAATCAACGAAGACATCGTCGTGCCGGTATCCAGGATGGCCGAGCTCATCGACGCACTCGACCGGCTCGCACAGGATCATCGACTGTTGATCGTCAGTTATGGGCATGCGGGCAACGGAAACATACATGTGAACCTGTTGTATGACCCGGCCGATGAGCGGCAAACGGCGGCGGCAAACAAATGCCTGGCAGAGGTTTTTGAGCTGACCCTGTCGCTGGGCGGCAGCCTGTCAGGCGAACATGGCATTGGCTTCCTGAAACGGAACTTCGTCAGCATGGAAGTCGATGACGAAACGATGGCGGTCATGCGTGGAATCAAGAGCCAGTTGGATCCGCTGAATATTCTAAACCCGGGAAAGATGTATCCAGATCAAGTCACGCATTAATACCGGTTCGCGAATCAGCGCACGATCTTGAGTTTTGGCCGGCCGTCGGTGTTTGGCTGGTCCGGCGTGTCGGGTTCGGGCGGGCCGGATTCTTCATCGTCGTTGAAAATCATTCCGACGCCGGTCTCTTTGGCATAAACGCCCTGCACTGCCGACACCGGTACCGATACATGCCAGTTTTTGCCCCGGAAACGCGCATCAAACTCAACTGTTTCGTTACCCAGAGAAAGATTTCTGACCGCATGGCAATCAATGTTCAGAATAATTTTATCATTCTCAACATTTTCGGCAGGCACGACTACGCCCGTTGCCGAAGCATCAACTACGATATGCGAAGAATAACCACAGTCGCTGATCCACTCGTGCATTGCACGCAGCAGATAAGGTCGCCTCGATGGCTCGTGATTGCTCGCCATTGGATTATCCTTTGAACCCTGACCGAAAAACGGGCTGCTGCCCGTTACATCCGCATTTCCTGTTCCAGTTCGGACAGGCTGGCCTGAAAAGACGGCCGGGAGAAAACTCTGTCCATGTATTGCAGGATCGGTTTCACATTGCCTGGCAACTCGATGCCAAAATGTTGCAGACGCCACAGAATCGGCGCGACTGTGCAATCGACCAGGGAGAAATCGTCGCTGATAAAAAAGGGTTTCGTCGCAAAAATTTCCCCGCTCGATAGCAGACTTTCTTTCAGTTGCTTGCGCGCCTGATTGGCCGATTTTGTATCGCCGCTGCTTTCTATTTTGTCCGCCAGTTCGTACCAGTCTTTCTCAATCCGAAAAAGCGCCAAGCGAAAATGGGCGCGGCTGACCGGGTCGACCGGCATCAACGGTGGATGAGGAAATCGTTCGTCCAGGTACTCCATGATGACCCTCGAGTCATACAAAACCAGCTCCCGGTCGACCAGTGTGGGCAGGCTGTGATAGGGATTCAGGTCGAGCAAATCCTCGGGAAGCTCCGGCCCTTCAACATCGATCAAGTCGACGTTAATTCCCTTTTCCGCCAGTACAATCCTGGCACGATGACTCTGTGCGCACACAGACTTGGAAAACAGGGTCATAACGGATCGGCGATTAGCCACTAATGCCATAACAAACTCCAAAAACAATAATGAAATGAGGCGGTGAAAAAACTCTTCAAACGCTCATTTGATGTCTTTCCAGTATTCCTGCTTCAACATGTAGGAAAACAAAAAGAACACCAACAGGAACAACAGCACGCGAACACCCAGTTCTTGTCGCTCGAGCTTCACCGGCTCACTGATGTACTCAAGAAAATTTGCCAGGTCACGTACAAACTGATCGTACTCTTCCGGGCTCAACAGTCCTTCGGTGACCTGTTCGAACCCGGCCATAACTTTGTGTACGCCGCCATTGGCGTCAATGATCGCCTCGTAAACCGGTTTTTGCAGCCCCTGCAACTCCCAGAGTACGTGCGGCATGCTGGCCCCCGGCAAAAACAGGTTGTCGGTTCCGTTGCGACGATCGGGGTCCAAGTAGAATCCCTTGAGGTAATTAAAAACGTAGTCGGTTCCCTTGGCTCTTGCGATCAGACTGAGATCCGGCGGTACCTGACCGAACCAGCGGCCGGCGTCCAGCGGATCCATTGCGATGTCCATGGTATCCAGCAATTTCTCGCCAACGAACATCAGGTTCTCGGTGACCTGTTGCTCACTGAGTTGAAGGTCGTCTGCCAGGCGATTGTAGCGGACATATTTCGCCGAATGACAACCCATGCAGTAATTTACGAAGTTCTTTGCCCCACGCTGTAGCGACCGCACATTGCCCAGCACATTGTTGGCGGGTTCCATTTCCCTCCCACCGGTACCAGCGGCAAAAGGAGGGAAGGACAAAAATAATGCGCCCAGGACAAGCATGCCGATCATTCTGTTCCTAATCATGATAGGTCACTCTGTCCGGCACCTTTTTGGTTCGATCCCAACGCGTGTAAAACGGCATTAGCAGGAAAAACAGAAAATAGATCGTTGCGAACACTCGCGCAGCCAGCGTGAGTGTTGCGGAAACCGGCTGCATACCCAGGTAGCCCAGCGCCACAAAACTAATTGCAAACAAGGCTACGGCAAGCCGGAATATCCAGCCGCGATAACGTATGGATTTGACCGGTGAGCGATCGAGCCAGGGAAGGATAAACAACATGACGATCGCGGCGCCCATCAGCAGCACGCCCAGCAGTTTGTCCGGCACGGCACGCAAAATCGCGTAAAACGGTGTGAAATACCAGATCGGCGCGATGTGCTCGGGAGTTTTCAGGCTGTTGGCCGGTTCGAAGTTGGCATGTTCGAGGAAATAGCCGCCCATTTCCGGCGCGAAGAAGACCACTGCGGAAAACGCCGCCAAAAAAACCGCTACGCCCATGATGTCCTTGACCGTGTAGTACGGATGAAACGGAATGCCGTCCCGCGGAATGCCTTTGGCGTCCTTGTTCTCCTTGATCTCGATACCATCGGGGTTGTTCGAGCCGACTTCATGCAGCGCCAGGATATGCGCTATGACCAGGAAAACCAGCGCAAATGGAACGGCGATGACATGCAGAGCAAAGAATCGGTTTAACGTAATATCGGAGATAAAATAATCGCCGCGTATCCATTCCACTAAAGCTTCGCCGATACCAAACGGGATGGCGCCAAAAAGCGAAACAATGACCTGCGCACCCCAGTAGGACATCTGCCCCCAAGGCAGCAGATAGCCGAAAAAGGCTTCGGCCATCAACGCGACATAAATCAGCATGCCAAACAGCCATAGCAACTCGCGCGGTTTTTTGTACGAGCCATAAAGAACGGCGCGGAACATGTGCAAATAGACGACGATAAAGAACGCCGATGCTCCCGTAGAGTGCATATATCGAATCAGCCAGCCCCAGTTCACGTCACGCATGATGTACTCCACCGAAGCAAAAGCTTCAGCGGAAGAAGGCTTGTAACTCATCGTCAGGAAAATGCCGGTTACAATTTGTATCACCAGCACCAGCATCGCCAGTGAGCCAAAGTAGTACCAGAAATTGAAATTCTTCGGCGCATAATATTCGGAGATATGTTCACGCCACATCTTGCTGAGCGGAAAGCGTGCATCGATCCAGATTAACAATGCCTGCAGGCGTTCGGTCACGCGCTCAAGCACCTGGACTCGCTCCGATTTCATGCTGCCACGCCGCTGTCGTTGCCGATCAGGATGGTCGCGTCGCCGATATAGCGATGCGGCGGAACCACCAGATTGGTCGGCGCCGGCACACCCTTGTAGACACGCCCGGCCAAGTCAAATTGCGAGCCATGACAGGGACAGACGAAACCGCCCTGCCAGCCAGCACCGATTTCGGGGTCGCCCGGCTGAAATTTCTCCAGCGGCGCACAACCGAGATGAGTACAGACGCCCTCGAGTACCAGGAATTCGGGCCGAATTGAGCGTTGCTGATTCGCCGCATAAGCGGGTTGTTGCGGTTCATTCGAAAACGGGTCGCGAAGTTCGTCCTCGATCTTGGTCAGGGCAGCAATCATCTGTGGCGTCCGATGCAGGATCCAAACCGCTTTGCCACGCCATTTGATCGCCACCATGGAGCCTGGGTCGATTTTCGATATATCGATTTCGACCGGCGCACCGACCGCCTGCGCCCTTGCGCTGGGCCTCCAACTGGAAATAAATGGCACGGTCGCGAGCACAGCTCCGACGGTACCTGTCACCGTCGTAGCCACGACCAAGAAATGACGTCTGCTGAGGTCAACGTCACGGCTCATGTGTGCAACTCCCTTTTCCCGCGCCTGGCTTTTTTTTGATTTCCGACCGGCCGCAGGCGGATTTTTACGGCCCGGGCCATTTCGGTTGGCGCATTATACACTGGCTGTCAATAGCTGACGAAGCGCCGCCATGTAATACTTGAAGCTGATCAGCAAGGCCTCGAACGGGCATGGACCTGATGAAAAGACGATGGGCAAAACACGCAGTCTTTCTGGCTGAATCCATAGTACTAGGGTTGGCAATGGCGTTCGTTCTGGTCTGGTTCCGGCCGGATTTACTGCAGGCGCCGGGGCAGGAATTCCGGTCCGGCCGGCCTGGCGTCGAGCAGGTTTCATTTGCGGACGGAATTTCCGCTTCGATACCCGCGGTCGTCAATGTCTATACGCTACGCGTCGTCAGCCGAACGGATCGTCAGGACACCGTCGGCAGAATTCTCGGCAACGGCAGGGCTGGCAATTCACAACGTCCGCAACGCAGCCTGGGATCAGGTGTCATTATTCGCAGCGACGGATATATCGTCACCAACAATCATGTCATTGAGAACGCGGACGAGATTAGCGTTCAGTTGCTTGATGGACGCGAAGAAAAGGCCGTTCTGGTCGGCACGGATATCGACACCGATCTGGCCTTGTTGAGAATACCGCTGGAAGATCTGCCGGCGATTCCGCTTGGCCGGTCAGACCAGCTAAAGGTTGGCGATGTGGTGCTGGCGATCGGCAACCCCTATGGTCTCGGGCATACCGTTACCCAGGGCATTATCAGCGCTACCGGTCGTGCTCAGCTCGGCCTGTTTACATTCGAAAACTTTATTCAGACCGACGCTGCAATCAATCAGGGCAACTCCGGCGGCGCACTCGTGAACACCGACGGCGAATTGGTCGGTATCAACACGGCGGTGCTGTCGGCTGGCCTGATGCCGGACGGCATCGGTTTTTCCATACCCGTCAACCTGGTTCGCGGCGTGAGCCAGCAACTCATCGAAAACGGTCGCGCCATTCGTGGATGGCTTGGCGTTTCACCGCAAAACCTCAGTTCGCAGCGAGCCGCAGATCTGGGAATCCCCGACACCACCGGTATCGAGCTATACGATGTTGCCGGCGATGGACCAGGATTCCGTGCCGGTTTGCGGCCGGGTGACATTATTACGCATATCGACGGAGCTGCAATTGCGGTATCGCGGGAGGCGCTAAACCTGGTCGCGGGGCTCAACCCAGGATCTGTGATAATGATCGACGGGATCAGGGACGGGCGTGGCTTTCAGATTCAGGCCAGGATTGAAGAAAGACCGTCGCTTCCCTAAGCCTAGCAGTCTGTCGGACTTAGGACTAATCTATTGCGGCGCTTGGAAATCGGCCCATATTTTCGATCTTTCTCGTTACACGTCCTACTATTCGCCTCGAATGATCGAATATCTTGCATCGATTTCGCACTCGCCTCGCTACGATTGCCTAAATCAGACAGACTGCTCGCTTACTCTGCGTATGTCTGCGCCGATCAGCCCTAACTTTTCTTCTATGCGTTCGTAACCACGGTCGATGTGGTAGATACGTTGCACGCGGGTTTCGCCATCGGCGACCAGCCCGGCGAGCACCAGGCTTGCCGACGCTCTAAGATCGGTCGCCATAACCGGCGCTCCGGTCAATTGCTTCACGCCCTGCGAAATCGCCTTATTTCCCTCCAAACGAAAGTCCGCACCCATGCGCTGCAACTCCAGTACATGCATAAAACGATTTTCAAAAATGGTCTCGGTGATCGTGCCGGTACCCTCAGCCACAGCGTTCAATGCTGCAAATTGCGCCTGCATGTCGGTGGGAAATTGAGGGAAAGGCGCAGTACTAAGGCTGACCGCTTTCGGCACCTTGCCCCGCATATCAACTTCCACCCAGTCGTCACCTGTGTTCAAAGTTGCACCCGCCTCGCACAGTTTGCCGAGTATCGATTCCAGGTGTTCGGGCCGCACATCCCTGACGCGCACCAATCCGCCGGTGATCGCACCGGCGACCAGGTAGGTCCCCGCCTCGATCCGGTCCGGCAGCACGCGATATTCAGTCCCGTGCAAGCGCTCGACCCCCTCAATGACCAGCGTATCGGTGCCGGCACCGTTGATCCTGGCGCCCATTTGATTCAGGCAGTCAATCAGATCCACGACCTCCGGCTCGCGTGCTGCATTTTCAATAACCGTCTGCCCATCGGCAAGCGTAGCGGCCATCACCAGGTTTTCGGTGCCGGTTACAGTTACGGTATCAAGAACAAGTCGTGCACCGCGCAGCCTTGTGGACCGGGCCCGAATATAACCGTTGTCTATGTCCACATCGGCGCCCATGGCCCGCAGACCCTCGACGTGGATGTTTACCGGCCTTGATCCGATGGCGCAGCCGCCGGGCAAAGATACATCCGCCTTTCCATGACGCGCCAGCATCGGACCGAGCACAAGGATAGATGCCCGCATGGTCTTGACCAGGTCGTAAGGTGCTTCGAATTCGGTGATTGTCGTCGAGTCAACCTCGATGGACATATTCTCATCAACGGTGACGAGAATGCCCATGCGCCCAAGCAATTCGATGCTGGTGGTTACATCGTTCAGGTGCGGAATGTTTCCCAGCCGGACCGGCTCGTCGGCCAGCAGCGTAGCTGCGAGTATCGGCAAGGCGGCGTTTTTTGCGCCTGAAATGCGAACCTCGCCTTCCAGCCGATTGCCGCCATTGATCAGCAGGGCATCCAAATTCAGCCGTTCTGCGCTGCCTGCAGCGCAGCCCATTCTTCGGGACTGTAGGCCCGGATGGATAGAGCGTGGATCTCCTGGCCGACCAGATTGCCCAGCGTACCGTAGACCAACTGATGCCTCTGGATTTTGCCCAGGCTTTCGAACTCTGTTGCGATCACCAGTGCTTCGAAATGGCTGTCATCACCGCTTTCGACCTGTACCCGGGCATCCGCCAGCCCGGCACCTATCATTTCTTCAACCTGTTTTGCCTTCATGACATACTCTTGTATTGACCCGAAACCGTCTGCCCCGAGTCTGAATGGCGGTTACGCACGGAATGGGGAAGCAAATGTTAAACAAAAAAATGGCCGGTGAACAGTTGCCTCAACCATATTTATCGTGCCTGTCCGAGCTTTGTCAGTGTATCATCGCTGGCTTTCGCGCAAGAAACAGACGCTGGGAATGATGACTTCTGTTACTGCCGTTCTAAGCGGATTCGTGCTGTTGGTCTGGGGCGCGGACCGTTTCGTGTTCGGCGCAGGCGCAATGGCACGCAATTTCGGCGTGTCCCCGCTGCTTATCGGCCTGACGATCGTTGGCTTCGCCACCTCGGTGCCTGAAATCATGGTATCCGCGATCGCTTCTCTCCAGAACAACCCCGGCCTCGCCATTGGCAACGCGATCGGTTCCAATATCGCCAACATTGGCCTTGTCCTCGGCGCGACTGCGCTGGCCCGGCCGATGAATATTCAGTCCGAAACCCTGCGCAGGGAAATTCCGGCGTTACTGGCCGTGACCTTGCTCAGCGTCATGCTGTTTCTGGATGAATATATAAGCCGCACCGATGGCGTCGTGTTGCTACTGGGCCTGGGATTGCTGTTGTACTGGATGGCGGGCCTCGGTTTCCGTTCGGCCGCAGGCGACCCTATGAGTGCCGAGTATGCGGCCGAGATTCGTGCAGACATGAGTACACCTACGGCGCTGGCCTGGTTTCTCCTCGGTCTTGTGGTTCTGCTCACCGGCGCCTGGGTACTGGTCTGGGGAGCCATTGAAATCGCCCACGTTCTCCAGGTGTCGGATCTGGTCATCGGGCTGACCATAGTAGCGGTCGGCACCAGCCTGCCGGAACTCGCGGTCTCGGTCGTTGCCGCGATCAAAGGCGAGCACGACCTTGCCTTCGGCAACATCATCGGCTCGAACATGTTCAACCTGCTCGCCGTGATCGGTGTAGCGGCGACCATCAGCCCTACTGAAATCCATCCCAAGGTCCTGACCCTGCATATACCGGTGATGGTGGGCCTGACCCTCGTGATATTCGCTATCGCGTACAATTTTGGCGGTCGCGGCCGTGTATACAGGGTCGAAGGATTTCTATTGCTGATGTCGTTTCTCGCTTATCAGGCATTCGTCATCACTGGGGAGATGGGCTGAGTTTATTGTCGGCGACAGCCCGGATAAATCATGTCAACTATAGATAAGGAAAAAGTGGAATCGCTGGCTCGCAAGGTGCTGACCACGGAAGCGCAGGCCGTGACCGCGCTGGCGGACAGGATTGACGATCAATTCTCCACCGCATGCCAACTTTGCATCGACTGCCGCGGGCGAATCGTCGTGACCGGGATGGGCAAGTCCGGTCATATCGGCAACAAGATTGCAGCGACGCTGGCCAGTACCGGCAGCCCGGCGTTTTTCGTTCATTCCGGTGAGGCGAGTCACGGAGACCTCGGCATGATTACCGGCGAAGACCTGGTGTTGGCCGTATCGAATTCCGGCGAGACCAAAGAAATTATTACTATCCTGCCGCTAATCAAGCGGCTCGCCGTACCTATGATTACGCTGACCGGCAATCCCAATTCGACGCTGGCAAAGGCCGCTGACATCAACCTCGATGTCAGTGTTGCCGAAGAGGCTTGCCCGATAAATCTGACGCCGACGGCGAGTACCACGGCGACACTGGCGATGGGGGATGCCCTGGCCGTGGCATTGCTCGAGTCCAGGGGCTTTACCGAAGTAGACTTCGCGCGTTCGCACCCGGGCGGGAGCCTGGGCAGACGCCTGTTGCTGCACGTCGACGATTTGATGCACACCGGCGACAGAATCCCCAGGGTTGCCATCGGTACGCCATTGAGCGAAGGACTGGTGGAAATGAGCCGCAAAAGCCTGGGCATGACGGCGATTGTAGATAAAGACGGGAAGCTGGCCGGCGTGTTCACCGATGGCGACCTGAGACGCAGCCTGGACAACGCTGTCGACGTTCACACGACCCCGATCGAACAGGTCATGACGAAAAACGGCAAGACAGTGCATGCAGACATGTTGGCGGCGGAAGCCGTCAATCTGCTGGAGACCCACAAGATCACTGCACTGATTGTCGTCGACGAAGACGGCAAGGTAATCGGCGCTTTGAACGTTCACGACCTGCTCCGCGCGGGGATAATGTAGCCCGATGAGCGCCGACCTTGAAAAACTTGCGGCATCCATAGAGTTGCTGATTCTCGATGTCGATGGTGTGCTGACCGACGGGCGTCTTTATTTTTCAGCAAATGGCGATGAGGCCAAGGCATTTCATGTACGCGATGGCTATGGGATCGGAAAATTGCTCGCTTCGGGTGTCCAGGTGGCAGTCATTTCGGGCCGGCAGTCCGCTGCGGTCAGTCGCCGTATGAACGAACTGGGTGTCAAACATGTCTATCAGGGATGTAGTGACAAGATTTCCACTTTGCGCAAATTACTGAAAGAACTGGGCCTGGGCAGCGATGTGTGCGCATTTATGGGTGACGATATTCCCGATCTGGAAGCCATGCAATCGGTCGCCCTTCCGCTTTGTGTAGCCAATGCGCACCCGAGGCTTTTAGCCTGCGCGAAATGGCGGAGCAAAAAAAGTGGCGGCGACGGTGCGGTACGTGAAGCCTGCGACCTGATCCGCGAAGCTCGAAAAAGTTATCGCCAGTGAACTTCAGGGGAAAAATTGCCTTCGTAATATTGCTTGCGGCGTTGGCATTCAGCCGCCAGTTTTTCGACAGGTCCGCGGATTCCGATGAAACGGAACAATCGGTAGCCCGCGCGGTTTCAGGTTACTACCTGACTGACGCTATACTCGAACAGAGTGACAGCCGGGGAAAACCGTTATATCGCCTGCAGGCCAGCCGGATCGAACAGTTTCCAAACAATAACCTGGTGCGCTTGAGCATGGTGCAGGTCAGCTACCCGGGCAACGAGCGAAACCAGGGCTGGGAACTGAGTGCAAACGAAGGAGAGATTATGGGCGATGGCCACAAAATCGTGTTGCGAGATAATGTGCAGGCGCATGAAAAAGGCGAAAACGCCATGCGTCTGATCAGGACGAGTGAGCTGGTTTTCGACCCGGTCAATTCCATCGCCAGCACCGACGCCGATGTGATTGTCGAGCTGGACGGTTACCGGCTGACCGCGACCGGGATGACCGCGAACTTGCAGACCAACACGGTCAAGTTACAATCGGCAGTCAATGCGCATTTTGAACCCTAAATCCAGGCCTTTGCTGCTGTTTGTCCTGCTTGCCTCTGCCGGCTATAGCCAGCAGATTCCAGAGGCTATAGACCTGCAGGCCGCATCTTCCACCTATGACCGCGACAGCGGCCACCTGGTTTTTCAGGAAGTCACCATCAGGCAGGGCGACATGAGCGTCAGCGCGAAACTGGCGGAGGCAACGGAACTGGAATTTGAAAATGCTGCCTGGATTTTCACCGGAAACGTTCAGATCCGCACGAATGAAGCGCTGATTTCCGGACAGAAAGCCGTTATTGATTTTCAGGATCATCGCCTGGTCCGTGCCAGCATCAGCGGTCAACCGGCGACCATAAATTGGGAATCCAGTGAAAACGATGAGGCAATTGTCGGTCAGGCCAGTGAATTGATCTACAACCGTGAGGCCGGGACCCTGAGTCTGGCCGGCGACGCAATGCTCAGTTCAGGGATCAGCGAAATCAGCGGTAGCACTTTGCTATATGACTTTAATGCAGAACAGGTTGTTGCCGGGTCGCCGGATGAGGAGTCCCAGGGCGTTCGAATCACTATCACCCCCGAAGAGACCGGCGGTAAAGAGTCGGGCGAAACCAGCCCGGCGGAGCCTTCTCCCGCGCGAAAGGACGAATCGTGACCCAGCTCGTGGCGACTGGCCTGACCAAAAGCTATCGCTCGCGCTGCGTTGTGGATGGCGTCTCGATGGAGGTTTCGGAAGGCGAGGTCGTCGGATTGCTCGGACCGAACGGCGCTGGAAAAACGACGGCTTTTTACATGATCGTCGGTCTGATCCCTTGTGATCGCGGGCGCATCATGCTGGACGAAACCGATTTGACCGGGCTGCCGTTGCACAAACGCGCGCAGCTTGGTTTGGGCTACTTGCCCCAGGAAGCTTCCATATTTCGCAAGCTGACTGTCGAACAAAACATTATCGCGATCCTCGAATTGCGTTCGGATCTCGATCGAGCCAGCCGGGAATCGGAGCTGGAGGAATTACTGGAAGACCTGCATATCGCACCCGTCCGAAACTCGATGGGTATCAGCCTGTCGGGTGGCGAGCGCCGCCGTGTTGAAATTGCCCGTGCCCTGGCGGCGCGGCCCCGCTTCATATTGCTGGACGAGCCCTTCGCCGGCGTCGATCCGATTTCGGTTCTCGATATTCAAAGAGTGATTACCCAGTTGACCGAGCGCAATATTGGCGTACTGATTACCGACCATAATGTGAGAGAGACACTGGGAATTTGCAAAAGAGCCTATATTCTTCATCAGGGAAAGGTCATCTCGGAAGGAGAAACGGATGACATATTGTCCAGCAGGGAAGTGCGTGAAGTATATTTGGGTGAATCGTTCCGACTTTAGCCCAGGCAGGGGGCAACCCGGCTTATGGTAAAGCTATCTCTGCAACTGAAAATCAGCCAGCAGCTGACCATGACGCCGCAATTACAGCAGGCGATCCAGCTTCTGCAATTGCCGGTGATGGACCTTCAGGCGAAGATCAGAGAAGCGCTGGAAGAAAACATCATGCTCGAGACCGGAGAGGATCCCGGAAGCACCACCGCAGAACCGGAGGAAACCAGGCCGGCAGTCCCTGCCGAGCCGGCCAGCCCGGACGTCGCGGTGGGCGAGTGGCGCGATGAAAACTACGTTGGCCCGGCCTCATCCAACTGGAACAGCGACGATTTTCTGCCCACACCCGATATCCTCGACCGCAGCCAGGAAACGCTCGGTCAGCACCTCCTCTGGCAACTGGGACTCGAGCAGTTATCGCCGGAACAACAAACGATTGGAAGAACCATCATCGATTCGATCGGCGACGATGGTTACCTGACCGAAACATTGGATGAAATAGGGCAAATTCTGCTTCCGGAAATCATTACGGACGAGCAGGACCTGGAAAAGGTACTGTGCCTGATCCAGAGTTTTGACCCTGCCGGAATAGGCGCCAGATCCGTAGAGGAATGCCTGCGCCTGCAACTCGACCAGTTCCGGCCAGACACACCCGGCCTGGAGCTCGCACACCGCCTGGTGGCGGAGCATCTCGACCTGGTGGCGTCACTGGATTTCGACCGTCTTCGACAAATGTTGCGAGTCGGCGAGGATCTTCTGGAAGACGCCCTGACCGCAGTCCGCGCCTGTCAGCCAAAACCCGGCTACGCGGTGCAAAGCACGATACCCCAATATATCGTCCCGGATGTATTTGTCAGGAAGCAAGACAATACATGGCTTGTAGAAACCAACTCCGCCGTTTCTCCCAAACTGAGAGTCAACCAGACTTACGCCAGTTTGTTACGAGGTGGGAATGATCATCAGGCGCTGAAAGCGCAACTCCAGGAGGCCCGCTGGCTGGTAAGGAGTCTCGAGATCAGGAATGACACTCTACTTAAGGTTGCAACGTCTATAATTGAGAGACAGACACCTTTTCTGGAGCATGGTGAGGAACATATGCAGCCCCTGATATTGAAAGATATCGCCCAGGCGGTCGAGATGCACGAATCGACCATTTCCAGAGTTACGACCAATAAGTATATGCACACGCCACGCGGTATTTTCGAGTTTCGATTTTTCTTTTCGAGCCACCTGTCTGCTGGCGACGGTGGCCAGCAGTCGGCGGTCTCGGTGCGCGCGAAAATCAAGAAACTACTCGCATCGGAAAACAGAAACAAACCGCTCAGCGATAACAAGATTGCGAAGGTACTGAATGAAGACGGTATAAACGTCGCGCGCAGAACGGTTACAAAATATCGCGAAGCGATGAATATTCCATCGTCTAGTGAACGACGGCGAATGGCGTCTCGCTGAACACACTGGCATGGATTTTTTGCAAGGAGCGAAGCATGCAATTGTCGATTACAGGTCATCACATCAATATCACTCCCGCATTGCGCAATTACGTTGACAACAAACTGGAGCGGCTCGAACGTCATTTCGAAAATGTTACCGATATACATTGCGTTCTCAGCGTGGAAAAACTGCGCCACAAGGCGGAAGCAACCGTCCAGGTCAGCGGGGCGACACTATTTGCGGACGAGGTACAGGAAGACATGTATGCAGCCATCGATGGGTTGGTCGACAAACTCAATCGCCGGGTCAAAAAACACAAGGAAAAACGTCGGGATCATCACGCCCGAGACGCACAGAAGTCGCGATATCTCTAGCCCGGCTTATTCATGAATCGTCGTGATGATTGCGCAGAGATTTGTTTGCACACGCGATTTTTTGACCGAGCGGAATATCCGTGTGTATCTCCGAGGGAGGAAAATATCGTGTGTGGACAAGATTCAAGCAAGGGCGCGAGCGCATTCATGAATAATCCGGGCTATTAGTCTGTCCCAACCGGCAACTCATGGATGTCAAACAACTACTCCCGCCGGATCGCGTTGCGTGCAATGTCCATGCACGCAGCCGCAAACATTTGTTCGAGATTCTTAGCGAATTACTTGGCAATTCGGATTCAGCCGGTATGCCGCCAAATGAAATTTTCAGCGGCTTGGCCGATCGCGAACGACTAGGGTCAACCGGGCTGAATAACGGTATAGCGATTCCGCACGGTCGTGCAAGCGGGCTGACACAACCCTGTGCCGCTTTTGCCAAGTTGATCGACCCCATTGATTACGACGCGCCGGATGGCAAGCCGGTCGAACTCGCGCTTGCTGTCCTGTTCCCCGATGGAGATGAAAGTATCGGCATTCTGGCGCTCACGGCAGAGGTGCTGAGCAATCCACGGCTGCAGTCCGAACTGCGCGAGTGCAATAACAGCCGCTCACTGCACGAAATGCTAATTGCGACGGCCAGCGAATGGCAGGAGAGCCAGCCATGACCGATATAGCAGCATGCGCCTGATTATTGTCAGCGGCCTTTCCGGCAGCGGCAAAAGTGTCGCGCTGAATATGCTGGAGGACCTCGGCTATTACTGCATCGATAATCTGCCGGTAAAACTTGCCGACAACGTGGTCGCCAGCGCCAAGGAGTCCGGCGATCAACAGAATCAGAAGATATCCATCGGTATAGATGCGAGAAACCGGGCCGAGGACCTTGCCGGACTGCCGGACCTGATCAGCGAACTCAAAAAAAAAGGCGATATCGATTGCGAATTGATTTTTACTCACGCGGACGATGGCGTGCTGCTCAATCGCTATAGCGAGACGCGACGCAGACACCCGCTTAGCGACGACCTGACCGGTCTGCGCGAGGCGATCCGCCTGGAGAGGAAAATCCTCGCGCCGGTACGTAATGCTGCCGACCTGGTACTCGATACCTCGCGAACCAGCGTGCACCAATTGCGGGAAATTGTTCGCAAGCGGGTTGACCAGCGGGAAGCGGGAAGAATGTCACTGCTGTTTCAGTCTTTTGGTTACAAACACGGTATTCCGGGCGACGCCGACTTTGTTTTCGACGTTCGCTGTCTCCCAAACCCATACTGGGAGCCCGCTCTTCGTGAATTGACCGGGCTGGAGCGGGAGGTCATAGAGTTCCTCGAGTCACAGGAATCCGTTGGCCGTATGCTGGATGAGATCGATGCATTCTTGCAGAACTGGGTACCCGAATTCGTACGCGAAAACCGGAATTACCTGACCGTTGCGATCGGCTGCACTGGTGGGAGACACAGGTCAGTCTATATTTGCGAAAACCTGGCCGGCCGGTTTTCCGCAAAGTATCAAAACGTTCTGACCCGACACAATGAACTGACCGAAAATCGGGCAACCGCCTGAAAGCCGGCATTGAACTGGGTACCGGCGCCTGGTGGAATATGCAGACTAGACCTGCCCCCCTATCCTAACCCGCATATTTCACCAAGGCGTTGGACGCCGACGTCCAAAATGTAATTAGCCTTCAACGTGGCGATACCCTAATATTCCTGATCATTCCGCAGCTTTTCCCCGGCGGCCAACGCCTTGGTGAAATATGCGGGTTTGTTACACTCCGCGGGCGTTCAGCGATGCCTGGATAGCAATTCAATCACAGGAATCCAGCATGACTGCAGAGATTTTGACAGCGGCGGAGACCCGTCTACAAAAATTGCGCTCAGCGTTGCAATCAGGTGGCCTGCACCAGGTGGGCGGCCTGATCAACGCACTGCATCCTGCGGAAATAGGCAATCTGCTCGAATCCCTGCCGCCGGCCGAGCGCGAAGTCGTCTGGGAGCTAGTCGATCGGGACATTGAGGGTGATGTACTCGTCGAACTCAATGATGAGGTCCGCGGCAAGCTGATCGAGGACATGGATGCAGAAGAATTGCTGGCGGCTATCGATGGCATGGAGGTCGACGATCTCGCGGATCTCATCGCCGATCTGCCGGAAACGATCACGTTGCAGATACTGCGCTCCATGGGCGAACAGGATCGCGAGCGTCTCAGCACGGTTATGGCTCACCCGGAAGACAGCGCCGGTGGCCTGATGAACACGGACACCGTAACCGTCAGGCCGGACGTAACGCTGGACGTTGTCTTGCGCCACACCCGTCAGCGCAAGGAAATCCCCCAGGGCACCGATCTGTTTTTCGTTGTCGACCGCAATGATCGTTATCTCGGCAGCCTCGACATCAGTTGCCTGATTACCAACGACCCACAAACGATGGTGTCAGAACTGATCGACAAAGACCTGCAGGGCATCCTGCCCGAGACACCGGCTTCAGACGTTGCCAGCTTGTTCGAGGATCGCGACCTGCATTCGGCACCGGTGGTTGACGAAAATGGTCGCCTGCTCGGACGCATTACAGTTGACGATGTCGTCGACGTCATCCGCGAAGAAGCCGAGCATTCGCTGATGAGCATGGCCGGCCTGGATGAAGACGACGACATGTTTGCCGGCGTTTTTACGAGTTCGCGTCGCCGGGCGGTCTGGCTGGGCGTTAACCTGGCGACCGCTTTTCTTGCCGCATGGGTGGTCGGTCTATTCCAGGCGACGCTGGCGGAAGTCGTCGCACTCGCCGTATTGATGCCCATCGTGGCCAGCATGGGCGGCATCGCCGGAAGTCAGACACTGATCCTGATGATCAGGGGAATGGCGCTCGGCCAGGTCGGACGATCCAACGCGCGCTGGTTGATGTTCAAGGAGACCGCCGTTGGTCTGCTCAATGGTCTGGGCTGGGCGACCGTGGTCGCGGTGGCAGTGGTGTTATGGTTCAAGGATTGGCGGATCGGCGCGGTTATCGCGGCGGCAATGGTCATAAATTTGCTGATCGCAGCGGCATCAGGGGTTATCGTGCCGCTCGTTCTAAAGCGCATGGATGTCGATCCGGCGCTGGCCGGCGGCGTGGTCCTTACCACGATTACCGATGTCGTTGGATTTATGTCATTCCTCGGCCTCGGGACTCTTTTCCTCACCTGACAGATCTGCGCGCATGTTTCTGGGTGCGCTCAAGCTGCTCATCGGTTCGTCATAAAGGAACGCCCGCAAGGTTTCTTCCTGGGCTTTGCCATCGCAATAACCGAGCCGGATCAGATCACGGGTAAAGCCGCTTTCAAACAACAGGTAACTGATCAGCTGTCGGCCCCCACGGTTCATCGCGCCCATGCCTTTTAGCAACATTCGAACCGAGCGCGGCAATTGGTGGGCGTGTTTCAGCGCAATTTCCCGAATATCCTCGCTGGGCACGATGACGAGGCAATCTATCCTGCGCAGTAATCGGCCGCCAGACACCGCGCTTTGCTCCGGCAGATGCTCGAGCAGGTTGTTGATCCGCGTGATTCTCTCCAGATCGGCGTACAGGCCGTCCATGAATAATGTATCCAGCATATATCCGGCGATCTGGGCCAGGCTCGGCGACTCGTCCCATTCATGATCCCGTGGCGACGCACCCTTTTCGTCACGCACGCTAATCGCGAGGAGGCGATCGGCGCCCAGATGTATTGCGGCGCTAAGTGGCGTCGCCTGGCGCATCGCGCCATCGCCAAAAAATTCGCCGCCGATGCGCACCGGCGAGAAGATGACCGGCATCGCCGCACTGGCCATCAAATGATCGAGACTGATTTTCCCCGCCCTGCCCTCACGGCGAATGCGGTGCCAAGGCCGGTGGCCCTGCCGGGCCTGGTAAAAGGACACGGATTTCGCGGAACTGTAACCGGATGCGGTGATAACCAGTGCTTCCAGCGACCCGTGCTCGATCGCCGTGGCGATTTTGTCGAAATCAACATCGCGAGCCAGCAATTCGCGCAACGGTGAGTTATCCAGCAGGCAGTCCGGCCTTTTTACCAATACGCCACCCGATATCAAGGTCAGAAGCCAGTGCAGACTCGTGCGCAGCATGGTAAGGCTATCCGTGCGATAGATGTGGTTCGCCCTGAAATTCCGCCAGACCCTGGCCATTTGCGCGACAGCCAGGCGATAGTTGTCAGCGTTGCTGGCGAGCACCACACTGTTGATGCCGCCTGCCGATGTTCCGCTGATGATCTTGAAAGGACTGGCTGAGTCGGGTGGAATCATCTCGGCGATCGCTCGTAAAACGCCGACCTGGTATGCGGCACGCGCGCCACCACCGGGCAGGACCAGTCCTTTTTTTAGTTCTTGCATGCCCCGATTCAAGACCAAACTCCTCGCTTGTCTGATTTCATTTTATGAGCCGCCAGCGCTATGCCGTCAACACGATTCTATATCGTGCCTCGCCGTCTGCAAGAATCCGCAGTGCCTCATTGACCCGATCCATTGGCATCCGAATCACCCATGGATAAATCTCGTTGGCGGCTGAGTAGTCCAGCATTTCCCGGGTCATGTCCCGGCTGCCTATCGAACTGCCGGTCAGTATTTTCTGCTCACCAACCAAGAATTCGATTGGAACCATTATCGTCGCCGCCGGCATCCCGACCAGGCAAAGCGTTCCGTTGGCTCTTAACAGGCTCATATAGACCGACCAGTCCAGATCGGCGCTGACCGTAACCAGCAGAAAGTCAAAACCCGCTTCGGCGGCGGCCATTTGCGCTGCGTCGGTGCTATCCAGACAGGATGACGCGCCCATTGCTTTGGCATCTTTTTCCTTGCCCGGCCCGCGAATGATAGCCGTCACCTCGTGGCCCATATGACTGGCATACTGCAAGGCCAGGTGGCCAAGGCCGCCAACACCTACGACGCCGACATCTCGCCCGGACCGCGGCAGCAACCTTTTCAGGGGCGAGTAAACGGTTACGCCGGCGCAAAGTAATGGTGCGGCCTGGAGATCGCTAAGGCCCTCCGGAATCGGGTGGGCAAATCGGGAGTCAACCCGTATCCGGCTGGCAAATCCACCCACATTGGCCAGACAGGTTCTTTTCGGCACGGCGCAAAGATTGTCCTCACCGGCATTACAACTGGGACACTCCAGGCAGGCACCACACAGCCACCCCACACCGACTCTTTGACCGACTGCCAGACCATTGACCGCCTCGCCCGCTGCGACAACCCGCCCGACCACCTCGTGACCGGGAACCAGCGGATACTCGCTGATACCCCAATCGTCATTGATCAGGTGCAAATCGCTGTGACACAGGCCGCAGGCGATCACCCGCAGCTCGACATCCATTGGACCCAGGGTATTCAGCCTGGCTCGGCCTTGCGTCAACGGCTGCCTCGAGGCAGCCGTCATCCATGCGCTGGTTTCGTTGCCTGGTTTGTTCACATTGGATACGCCCACGTGCCTTGTATTGATTTCCCAGCCGAGCGGCGGGCCAACTCATAGGTTATGCTGACCGCCGATGCTGCAACCGGATATCTATCGTGGAGACCTATCGTGTATAAATCAATCCTGCCAACGCTTCTTTGCCTGGGTCTGCTTTCACCAACTGTCACAGCAGACAGCCCCGTGGAAGGACAACTGGCGCCTGCTTTCAAACTGCAGGACCAGAAAGGCGACTGGCACCGACTGGATGATTACCAGGGCCAGTGGGTAGTCCTTTATTTTTATCCGAAAGATTTCACGCCCGGCTGTACCACCGAGGCCTGCTCATTCAGAGACGATATTCTCAAATTTCGCAAGATGAATATCGCTCTGCTGGGTGTCAGCATGGACGATGTCGAGTCGCACCAGAAATTTGCCCAGGAATACAGCCTGCCCTTCCCATTACTGGCGGATGACGATGGCGAGGTTTCCCGCATTTATGGAACGTATTTGGGTATCGGTGGCGGCGTCGGCATAGCGAAGCGCCAGACCTTCCTGATCGACCCTGATGGGCTACTGGCAAAACATTATCCGAAGGTTGACCCGGATGTTCACTCGGCGCAGGTCATTGCCGACCTCGCAGATCTGATGGCTGCAGGCTGATTCGTGTTTTTTTTAGTTTTCGCTTATGGGAACGAGCTGTAAGGTATGCACCGGTTCCCCGGGCAGGAACGGTAGCGGTTCACCCATCGCCCAGGCCCGGAACCCGGCACGGTAATAAGCGGACAGAGGATGCCCGCTTTGGCCGCCGGGCATGTGAAAATAGCCCTCTGCTTCGCGCCCCGGGGCAACGGCAAAACGTTCGGACGCGCCGAAACTGGCGGTCTGCACGCGCGGCATGAAGGTGTCTCCGGCCGCAGCGTGGGGCGGGATATTCAGATATTCGCCAAGCCCGGGTATCGCGCCCAGCGGGTGGTTGATACGAACAACATTGTAATCGCCCCAGGTTTCAAGCTGACCATCCCGGTCCGGATCCAGTTTTGTGACCGAGTCGTCAAGCGCGGCCAGCAGGAAATCCGGCCATGAATCGTATTGCGGATCCAACAGATGCCGCGGTCGCTGCTCGACCAATTGCCACAATGCACCCTCGAACTTGCGGCTCAGATGCGGCTGGTAATCCGGATCGGCCCGCCGGGCCTCCAGAGTCAGAAAACGCCTTAATCGATTAGCACTAAGTTTGCGGAATTCTCGTACCAGCAGATACGCCTGTGAATCCGTCGACGCCCTCAGGTCGTCGTCTGCGAGAACATTTGCCGCCAGTTGCCGCTGCGCGGTCTGCTTTGTGCCGGGAAACGCCAGCAAATCCAGCGCGAGACGTCGCCAACGATCCAGAAACACGGCCCGGTCATCCAGTTGTACCAATAGAAAATCACCCGGAGTCGCATTCTGCAATGTAGACAGATCGTCACGAATCTGCGTGCTCCTCGCTCCGAGAGCGTAGCCGCCATCGCCAATCAGTGTCAGTTCCGGTTCACCGACTGTCCTCGAATTCGCAGTCCAGATTTGCCCGGAGGCTGGATTGATGACGCGTGGGTACTCCGCCGCGCTGAGCCAGCCATCCCAGCCGGTCCCCGATCGCGCCCACGACGTAGGCAGTGATGGATCGAAGCCACCCGCACGGCGCGGAATTTTCCCGATAATCGTCCAGCCGATATTGCCATCCGCATCGGCAACTACCAGGTTTAGTTGCGGCATGCCGATTTCCGGCGCGATCCGCAACGCTTCATGGACATTATCGGCAAACATCATTTCCAGCAGCCGCATATTGGTCGCTTCCGGCATCGCCGCGAGCCAGTGGACAGCCTGCAGCCGACCCTGTCGGTCGCGCCCGATGACCGGGCCCCAGCGGCTGCTGCGCACTTCCAGAACGGCATCCTCGCCGCCTTTGACCCGGATCAACTCGCGGTGGATATCAAGATCGCGATAACCATCGGGAGTGAGGTAACGTCCGTCATCCTCAGGATGACTCTCCAGAATTATCCGGTCCGTCCAGTCTCCATTGCTGTTGGTATACCCCCACGCTACCCGGCCGTTGCTGCCGGCGATCATCAACGGCGTACCGGGCAGCGTCACGCCGGTGACATCCAGATTCCTGCCCCGCAGATTACTGACCCTAAATCGCGCCCGGTACCAAATAGCGGGTACCCGCTGCCGCAAATGCATGTCGTTGGCCAGCATAGCGCCGCCATGCGCGGTTCGATGTCCGGCCAACGCCCAATTGTTACTGCCCACGGCCATATCCGGTTCATATTCGGGCGCTGCGGAGTGCGTGTCCTGCCGCGTCCCGGCAATTGACCTGAGGTCGTAAACATCGACCGGAGGCGGTGACGGTGGGTCGATCGCCGGACCCGTCAGTGGCGCATCCCACTGGCTACCTGCGGGGAACAGGAAACGATACATCGGCGCAGACAAAACGCTATGCAGAAATCCCCGCTCGGCATCGGCGTAAGCGTTTTCATC
>JAPUGL010000167.1 GCA_027292775.1 Gammaproteobacteria bacterium
TCCGTCAGAAAACGGATTGAGTTGAAGTCAATATTGATCGAGCGCTTGATGCGCCGGCCGCCCGACTCCGCCATGCCGCGCCAGTTCTTGAACGAATCGGAGATCAGCCGGTGGGTCGGGATTTTGGTGATGGTCTTGTCCCAGTTCTGCACCGTCACGGTGTACAGCGCCACATCGATGACGTCGCCGTCCGCGCCGAACTGCGGCACCTCCAGCCAGTCGCCGACGCGGATCATGTCCTGGCCGGTCAGCTGGACGCTGGCGACCAGCGACAGCAGCGTGTCCCGGAACACGATCAACAGCACCGCGGTTATCGCGCCCAGACCGCTCAGCAGAATCACGGGCGAGCGGTCGATCAGCGCGGCGATCACGAGGATTGCGCCGAGGAGGTAGATCGCGATCTGCGCGAGCTGCACGAACCCCTTGATCGGCCGGTCGCGCGCGATCGGCCGGCTCTCATAAATCTGGTTGGCTGCCGACATCAGCGCCGTCACTGTCAGCGTGACCATTAAGATCATGTAGGCGCTTACCACGTTGCGCACGACCTGCTCGACGGCCGCCGGATAATCCGGCACCAGACCGATGCCGGTATAGATGATGATCGCCGGGACGAGCTGCGCCAGGCGGGCGAACACCTTGTGTTCGACCAAGGCGTCGTCCCAGGCCGACCGCGTGCGGGTTGCGACCGCGCGCACCGCGACCAGCAGCAGGCGCTTGACCACCAGGTCGGCCAGGATCGCGACCAGCAGCAGAATCAAGCTGCCGGCGACCGCGGGAAACAGCGGGTGTATCGAGGCGAGTTGTTCGAGCATTGCTTGGGTGTCGATAGTCACTGGTAAATTAATGGGCCCAACCGCAGTTTCTGAAAACCTCGGTTCGACCCCATTATTTCTAGACGGCGCTTGTGTACCTGCGATTCACTACATCCCAGTCTATGTGATCCATGAACTTGTCAATGTATTCTCCTTTGCGGTTCTGGTAATCGACGTAAAACGCGTGTTCGTAAACGTCGATGACGAGTAGCGGTTCGGCCATCCACAGCGGCCCCATGGCGTGTTCGTCGCTGACCACATTGTAAAGCTTCCCGTTGACCGGATGATAAGTCAGTACGGCCCAGCCGCTGGCAGCGCGCGCGCTGGCCTGAAAATCCGCAGCCCATTTGTCCAGCGAGCCAAACCGCTGCTCGATGGCGCTCCGCACTTCCGTGGCCGGGTCCGTGGTTTTGGGAACCATTTCGTCAAAGTACAACTCATGCAGCAGCACGCTGTTGGCCTTGCTGGTGCGGGCACGCTGAACGGCACCGTAGGTGCTGGGTTGAATGGCTATGCCGTCGATGATGCTGGATTGCAGTTGTTCATCAGCCGCCACATACCCGCGCAGCGCTCCGCCGTAGTGTGCGCTGTAGTGCGGGTCGATCTGGTCGGCGCTCAGGAAGCCGGGAATCGATGTGTACCGCAGCGGTTTGGGTCGACCGGTAATCAGACCGCTTTCCTGAGCCGGGCCGCTGTCAGCGGCTTGCGCCAGACCGGCGGCGACGAAGGATCCGGCGGCTGCCCCGGACGACACGAACAGGAAGTCACGACGGGAAAACGTTGTCATGGTAGGCACCTCTAATATGGGATCGAACCGCAGTTTCTAAAAACCTCGGTTCGACCCCTTTTATATATTGTTTTATGGTGCCGATACAACTTGATGTTTTGCAAGTGCCTCCTTTAGGGTCGAGCAAAACTTTCCAAATGAGACCGACGCCAAAGATGCTGACTGTAAGGCTCTTCGTACGCCGCCAGGAGGCAGGTTGCCAATGAATAGCCGTGACACCTCGGGCTGTCTTTCGTCTTCACTTACCGCCGATGAATATTCCTTGAGCTTCTCTGAAAGGTGAGACCGAAAGTCCGGGTCGTCTGCAGAGAGATCTTTACCATACCTTGCTACCACTTTTTCGACAAAGGAATCCCTAATCGAACTGTAGCTATCGTTTCCCATTAAATTTAATTGTGAGAAATAGCAGATAAGAGCTGTATAAACGAAAATAAGTTCTTCAAAGAACTTGAGCTTTCTTTCGCTATCGAAGAAGGACATCTTGTATCCAATATATTTTGCCATGGTTTTAACTGCATCTTTATCGGTATACATATGTAGAAAGGAATAAAGCATTTCAGAATATTTTTCTGCTGTAACTTCAATCTTTTCGTCCATCTGAGTTCTCCGTCGGGCACTGTGGCATGCCCTCTTCATGCACTAATCCGTCGGAACCGTCCTGCGTTTAATGGACATTGGTAAGGGGTGAAACAAGCGGGCGCCGTATTCAAGATACAGACGGCCATTAGCCATTGGGAATGGCATCGCAATGCAGGGCAGGCGCTGTGAAGATCTCATAGCGATACGTGCCCTCGGTCAGAGGGTGGGGCCTACCGGTCAGCAACAGTCTACGCTCCGGAATAACCGGGGTCGAACCGTCGTTCTTTTTAGCCGGCCACTGGCGTATCGATGGGGTCGCTACCGGGCGTTCTTCACCTGAGCGGAAACCCCGGTTCGGCCCGGGTTTCGTTGGGGGTTCGCCCAAACTCCCTGATTTAATGCCAACCGGCCTACCTGAAATTTAAAAAATGGCGTCCATGACCCTACCGCCACTTGCGCAGAATCTCTGTTACCGAAGTGCTGAGTCCACGGCTCGAATCTCCCTACGTCGCTAATTCGAGCGGCCGCATCGTTTCGTCCAAACGCCGCCCCGTGTCCACGATGATTTGCGGAATCGCATCCACGTCCGAATTCGTCGTGCGGAAATTGACGAAACATGCGCGGAGCAGGTAATCACCATCGACGATGGCATTGGACAAGAAGATCGTCCCGCTTTTTTTAATGTCGGCCAGCAGCGCCTTGTTGAGATCATTGAGATAGGCGGCAACCGCATCGGCGGCGCCTCGAATCCCAGTTGGCACGTAACGGAACGTAACGATACTCAAGTTTACGGTCCGTGTTTCGAGCTCTGCGTGGGCTTCTGTCAGCTGAAACAGGCGCTGTGCCAATCCGATGTCCTCACGAATCATCTTGCAGTAGCCGTCACGGCCCGCCTGGCGAAGACCGAGCCAGACCTTCAGCGCACGAAAGCCGCGCGTATTTTGCATGCCGTGCTCGTAGTAATCGATACCTGATGCTGACTCGTCGTCGAATTCATAATAGGGCGGCCGAAAACTCAAGGCATCCGGCAGCGCTTGAGGATTTCGCGTCAACACGCATGCCGCTTCTATAGGGCTGTACAGCCACTTGTGCGGATCGAGAGCCACCGAATCAGCCAGCGTAAGCGCCTGCAACGCATCCGGCGTCTCCGGTAGCGCCGCCGCTGGCCCCCCGTAGGCACCGTCGACATGCATCCATAATTGCTGTTCCTGGCAAAAAGCGGCGATCTCGCGCAGCGGATCGATGGCGCCGGTGCTGACAGTGCCCGCGGTACCGACCACAAGAAATGGCAAGTGGCCATTGCGCCTATCGATTTCGACTTGCTCGCGTAAAGCGTTCATATTGATTTTTTGGTGATCGTCGGTGTCTATCCAGCGCACTGCAGCCGCGCCGATTCCGCATACGTCGGCTGCTTTATCAATCCAGGTGTGAGTTTCACGGGAGACGTACGCTGTGAGCTGTCGAGGATCGGCGTACAGGCCGTCCTTGCGAATGTCCCATGGGATTATGGCTTTTCGTGCTGCGACGAAGCCGAGAAAATTTGCCGCATTGCCGCCGCTGACCATGATGCCGCCGCAATCGTCAGGGTATCCAATCAGCTCCGCGATCCAACGAATCGTCTGGGATTCGATCTCGCTGGCCATCGGCGACAATTCCCATTTTGCAAGATTCGAATTCACGGAAGCCGCTAGCAGATCGGCTAACGCGCCAAGCGGCGCGGCCGACGAGGAGATATACCCCAGGAATCCCGGGTGACCGTTGTGCAACGAGTGATCAAACAGCAACGGGCCAATCTCCCGCAACAATTCGCTGGCCGGAATACCCTGGGACGGCAGGCCGCCGGTCCCGATCAGCTCACCTACCTGCGCCGGAGTTTCCGCCAAAGTCAGGGGCCGCTCAGGCAGCGACTCGAAAAAATCGGCGATTTGCTCGATGAGTTCGTGGCCGGCCTCTCGAAATTCTGCGGGACTCATATCAAGCGCCGAGGTCCTGGAACTTCTGCCGTCGGTGGAATTCTCACTTGGCATTCCGTCTTCTCCAAAAGAACCCGACGCGCCGGCCACAGGCGTATCGATGGGGTCGCTACCCCACAATATTAACTCTACCGAAAACCTCGCTTCGACCGCTATTGCATGAGGCCCAAGCTGTACAACAGCGCAGCGACCATCGCGGCGGCCGTGCGCACGTGGTTCCACCGCGTCCACCGGTCCAGGTAGCGCTCCCACACGTCGCGGGCGGCGGGGTCGGTGACAGCCACGGCGGCCAGCTGGTTGTTCAAAGGAACGTTGCCGAGTCCGGTGACGCCAAACGTGCCCACCAGGTAG
>JAPUGL010000168.1 GCA_027292775.1 Gammaproteobacteria bacterium
GCCCCAGCCTCCTCCGCCCCATGTTTCATATAGCAGCAAATCATCAACCTCAACTTTGATCCGATCACACTTCGATGGAAGTATCTGTTCGGTACCATCCTTACGTTTTAGAATTTTCTGACTTCGCTTGCCCGGCAAACCGCCATTCACTCCCCACGGGTAAGTCAGCCAACGGTCGTCATGGATTGAAATCTGACCAGGTTCCAGGAATCTGTAGGCTACCCGGATAGCGTTGCCACCCCTGTGAATACCAGCGCCACCGGAATCAGCCACTGTTTCATATATCTCGATGCGCAAGGGAAAATATGCCTCGAGAAATTCGTTTGGAACATTGGTGAAGCTCGGCCATAGCGAGTGTCCGTCCGGCCCGTCACCGAACGGTTTACCCGGGATACCGCCGAAGCCGATCTGGTAAAGCTGGTACCACTCGCCATTCTTATCAAACCCCGAATACATGAAATGGGGGCTGTCAGAAAACCCTGCAGCACACAGGAAATCCGGATTGCCCTGGCCCAGTAATCCACCCAAAACGTCGAAAATCCGTCCGAGCGCGTGGGTACGGCAAGAAAGAGCTGCCGGCTTGCGAGGCTTCAGCAAAGTACCGTCCGGTATATGGACTTCCATCAGGTCATAGAAGCCGTCGTTAAACATGATCTGAGGGTCAAAAACCATGATCATGTAAACTCCGCAGAACATTTTGAACATTTCCTCGTTCAGCAGGAAATTGATCGAACCTATAGACTGTGGGTCGGTACCCGTGAAATCAAAATGGACTTTCTCACCTTCGCGCCACATCGTGCAGGCGATTTTGTACGGCCCCATACCGACGCCATCGTCGCAGACATAGTCTTCGAAATACTGCTTCTCCTCGGGCACTGTATTCATAATCAACTGACGCATCGCTCGGCGGTTTCGCTCAAGCAGTTCATCCATCGCCGAATAAAAAACATCGTCTCCGATACGATCCTCGATTTCGAAGCAGCGTTTTTCCGCCGTTCGGCAAGCCGCAACAATCGCATTGAAGTCACTCAGGTTCCAATGCGGTAACCGACAGTTATGCAGGATCAGATTGAGAATATCTTGCTGCAACTCACCTTTCTTATAGATTTTTATCGGTGGAACGATGATTCCCTCTTCAAAAATATTGGTCGCGTCAGTCGGCAGGCTGCCGGGCACTTTCCCGCCCACATCCGTCATATGACCAAACATCGCCGACCACGCCAACAGGCGGCCATTCTTGAATATAGGCAGCAACAGCAGCCAGTCGTTGGCGTGACTGACTGCGCCATTGCATGAATAAGGATCGGTAGTCAGAAAAATATCTCCCTCTTCCACCGTCCCATCGAAACCTTCGAGGAAGCCGTATATGAAAGAACCGAACTGGCCGACAACCATTTTCCCGTCGACGTTGGCGATCATGGGAAATTCGTCATGCTGCTCACGAATGCCCGGTGACATCGCCGTACGAAACAGGACGGCATCCATCTCGTATCTCGCGTTACGCAGTGCATTCTCAATAATATCCAGCGTGATCGGGTCAATATCAATCCGCTTAAAAGGCTTTGGAGTACTTTCGACTAGTTTGGCTGTCATCCTTATATGCTCCTATTTCTCATTCGGTCGGATCAGAATATTTCCTAGTTTATCAACCTCGCCCGTGTGCCCGGGCAGTATCAAAGTCGTGGCATCCATTTCAACGACGATCGCGGGTCCGGCGATCCTGTTGCCGGCCTTGATTCTGGAACGATCGTAAATGTGCGCTTCCTGGTCGCAGTCATCGACAAAGATCGTTTCAGTACTCATGATCGCTGCAGATGCGTCTTCATCGCCCGACTCGATCAAAGGCGCTTTAACAACCGTAGCCTCGCCCTGGACCACAGCGCGCACATTGACCACCTCTTTGTCGGCGTCCAGGGCAAAGGTAAATAACTGCTCGTGGCGCTGGTCATATTCATCGGCAATGACATCCAGACCTTTGCTCTGCAGTTCATCCAGATCGACTTCGATGGTCAACGACAAGCCCTGACCGTGGTAGCGTACATCCACCTGGTAGCTGTTGGTTCGCTCCCCGCGGGGAACGTTTTCTTCGTCGAGTGACTGCGCCGCACTCTCGGCAAGCTGCTCAAGAATCGTGACCAGTTCCTCGCTGCTGGTGTCCGGAAAACGACGAATGAAAGTACGCGACGCTTCGTCACGGATCCTGGTTGTCGCATCGCCATAAGCGCACAACACGCCAGGGCCAGGCGGAACAATAACGGGCCAGGAATTCATCAAGCGACCCAGCGCATTCGCGTGCAGCGGGCCAGCGCCACCAAAAGCAATCAGCGCGAAATCCCGGGGATCATGCCCTTGTTCGACCGAAACGAGTCGCAACGCGCCAACCATATTTTCGTTCACTATATCGACCATACCGGAGGCAGCTTTTTTTAGCGGAAGATCCAGCGCATCGGCTATTTTTTGCACAGATTTTTCCGCCAGCTTGCGATCGAGATTCATTTCACCGCCAAGACGGGCGGCGGCGGGCAGATATCCCAGCGTAATGTTGGCATCGGTAACGGTCGGTTCATCACCGCCCTGGCCATAACAGGCCGGCCCCGGATCCGCTCCGGCGCTTTGTGGGCCGACTCTCAGCGCCTTGGTCAATTCGGGCACATGCGCAATCGAACCGCCACCGGCGCCAACGCTACGCACATCGATCGATGATGCGCGTACGGTGATGTCACCGACGGTCGTTTCTCTTCGCAGCTGGGCAACGCCATTTTGTACGAGCGCGACATCGGTCGAGGTACCACCCATATCAAAGGTCAACAAGTTGTCGAAGCCCGCCTGTTTGGCAATCCAGATTGCGCCGCTGACGCCGCCGGCAGGTCCACTCATCAAAAGGTTGACCGGCAAATTTTCGGCCGCTGCAGCCGATGCCAAACCACCATCCGAACGCAGAACGTGAAGTTGCAGGTCATCCATGGTCTTTTGCAGTTCGCCATGCAAATTTCGTATATAGCTGGCCACGCGCGGCCTGACATAGGAATTGGCGACCGTGGTTATCGCCCGTTCGTACTCCTGCATCTCCGGGACGACTTCAGACGATAAGGATACCGGTATGTCCGGCATGACCTCATTGGCGATTTCGCGTATCTGCTTTTCATGAACATCGTTTGCGAACGCGTTTATCAAGGAGACGGTCAACGCTTCGATCCCCTGGTCCTTTATTCCAGCAAGCGTTTTTCGCATCGCATCGACATCGAGATCCTGGATAATTTCCCCTTTCGAACTGACCCTCTCCTGCGCCTCGACGGTCAACGCAAGTGGCGCCAACGGGTTGCTCTTGTTGTAAATCACCCAGCCGCCAAGCCCGCCCGGCACGAATGACCGGGCGATTTGCAGCACCTGCCGGTATCCGCGCGTCGTAACCAGGCCAACGGTTGCGCCGGTCATCGTCAGGACGGTATTGGTCGCAACCGTCGTGCCATGCATGACGTGCGAAATCATTGAAGCATCGATTTGGGCGCTGTCGGTTACCCTTGCGATTCCCTGCAAAACTCCGATCGATGAATCCTCCGGCGTACTGGGCACTTTTGCGGTAAAAAATTCCCCGGATTGCTCGTTGACCAATAACAAATCGGTAAACGTACCGCCGACATCGACACCGAGACGAAAACTCATTTTATCACCTTGTTCCTGTTGTTAGCCCTTGTTTCGGGGAATCGTTATTGCAGAAGTGTATGTTGTTTTTCTCAGGCTAGACCAAAGCCGATTCCCTTGGCCCCGGAAAGATCCCGGCCTTCGGAATCAGCGCCGGCAGGCTGTGCCCGAGCTTAGACTCTAACCATGTGCTCGTCTCTACCAGCTTTTCCAGGTCGATCCCTGTTGCAAAACCTGAGCGGTGTAACATGTAGACCAAGTCTTCGGTTGGAATATTACCCGTGGCATGCGGTGCAAAAGGACAACCCCCCATTCCTCCTACGCTGGCGTCGATAACGTCGGCGCCAGATTGTATGGCAACGTAGGCATTTGCCAGACCCGTATTCCTGGTGTTGTGAAAATGGCAACGTACGGGTATG
>JAPUGL010000169.1 GCA_027292775.1 Gammaproteobacteria bacterium
CCGAACGGCGGTCGATAAAAATCGCGGCACGAAACTGATCGGCGATTCCACCGCCATGCAACTCGTCCGCGACATGGTTGCCAAGGTCGCCCGCAGTCAGGCACCGGTCCATATTTGCGGCGAATCGGGAACCGGCAAGGAATTGGTCGCAGCGATGATCCACGAATCGGGGCCACGGCGTGACGGTCCGTTCGTGCCGGTCAATTGCGGCGCAATACCGAGCGAGTTGATGGAGAGCGAGTTCTTCGGACACAAAAAAGGATCGTTTACCGGCGCGGTCGCTGACAAACCCGGCCTTTTTCAAAGCGCGGAAGGTGGAACCCTGTTCCTCGACGAGGTGGCGGAGCTGCCGCTGCACATGCAGGTCAAACTTCTGCGGGTAATTCAGGAGAAATCCGTGCGTCCGGTCGGCAGCGAACGCGAAGTTGCGGTGGATGTTCGTATACTCAGCTCGACCCACCGCATTCTGGCGGAGCTCGTGGCTTCCGGAGAATTCCGGGAAGATCTTTTTTACCGCATCCATGTCATCGAACTGCATGTACCGCCGCTGAGGGACCGTGACGGGGATATTCTGCAATTATCCAGTTTTATTCTTGCGCGGCTGGCGGACCAGATGAACCTTCCGTTACCGACGCTCGATGCGGGCGCCGAGTCGGCCCTGCTGGCGCACCAGTTTCCGGGCAACGTACGTGAACTGGAAAATCTGCTCGAAAGAGCGCTGACGCTGAGCAGCGGCGGCACCATCGGCGCGGAAGATCTGTTGCTTGAGCCAGGCAGCGCGAAACCTTCCAAGGCATCTGATAGCAGCAAGCTTGGCAGTCGGCTTGAGGGCATTGAGCGCGAAGCCATCGTAAAAGCGCTCGAGCAGACCCGCTACAATAAGACCCGGGCGGCAAAACTGCTCGGCATCAGTTTCCGGGCGCTGCGTTATCGGATCAAAAAACTGAAGATAGATTAGCCTGCCTGTCGCCAGGGCGGTTATAAGCCAACCGGCGTTTGACTAAATCACCGTCTGCGATAAGCGACCGGGTGACAGAAATTGTCAGATTCTGACGTCAGGTGACCAGAAATTGGGACAATTGACCCATCTGGATTTTTCCATTTCCGTCCAAATATATATTGTTCCTTTATAAATCAGTTGTTTAAGCGAGTACGGCATTTTTTGGCACGAGGATTGCACTTATAAGGGCAGCCATTTGGCCGTTATATATGAACCTCTCCAAGGAGACAGAAATGAAGAAAATTCAACAGGGTTTTACCCTTATCGAACTGATGATCGTTGTCGCGATTATCGGCATCCTGGCCGCCATCGCTATTCCGGCTTACCAGGATTACACGATCCGCGCGCAGGTTACGGAAGGTCTGAACCTGTCGGCAGCTTTGAAGGCCTCCGTGTCTGAAGATTTTGCCGATACGGGTCTATGGCCGGCCAACCTGGCTGCGCTTGGCATCACCGCCCCGCCATCGGGCAAGTACGTTGCCAGCATCGCCCTGGCCACCGGTACGATGACGATTACCTACGGTAACGACGCCAATGCGACTTTGGTCCTGACCCCGCTGCTCTCGGTCAAGCCACTGGTCAGCCCGAACCTGGACATAATCTGGGTCTGCGGCAACTCAGCTGCTCCTGCCGGTGCGGTAGAATCAGGCACAGGCGCTTCGGCTGCCAACCTGACGAATGTTCTGAACAAGTATATGCCGTCTTCTTGCCGCGCATAACAACTGCCAGAACAATTCCGGTTTCACACCGGAAACAGGAAACCCCTCTTTCGAGGGGTTTTCTTTTTTAGGCCCATCAATCCCGATCGTCAGGCATTACGAAAATCGGCCGGGGCAGGCGATTTCTGTTTTCGCCCGCTCGCTATTTGAGGTAGCTTTAATGGTTCGACTTTATGGAGGTGCGGGCTTTGGTGAAATATCGCCAACAGGGGTTCACAGTCATCGAACTGGTCCTGGTTTTTGTGGTGCTCGCCATCGTCGCCGGGCTGCTTGCACTGGCACTGGATGTCTACCGGGTTCGTGCCCAGGTCAGCCGCAGCCTGGAAGCAGCGCAACCGGCCCGCGAAGTGCTGGAGCGATTCTTCGTGGATACCGGCCGTGCGCCGCTGGCCGAGGAAGAACTGGCGAGGCACGGCCTGGCCATGCCGAACCTGCCGGCTTACCTGTCGGCCCTGACGCTGGAAGGCGGACGGCTGGAACTGGTTTTTGGCAACCAGGCCAGCGCGCGCCTGGTCGGGCATACGCTGGCACTCAGCCCATATGTATCGATCAATGGCGAGATGATCTGGCATTGCGGCGACGCACCACTGCCAGCCGGACTCACTGGTCTGGCCGTACCCGCCGGGCCGAGAGCGCCGGCGATGGTGCCGCGGCAATTTTTGCCCCCCTCCTGCCGGAATTGAGCCACTCGATCGTACCGGCGAACAAAGATCTGGACTCATTCTAATTGGAGTCCCAATCCCTTTATCGAGAAATTTTTCTCAAAACTTGGCAAACGTCTCTGAAAATCAGTAAGTTATAGCACTGGCCTGCGCGATCAGGCAGGGATGGAATCAAACGCGGCGGCAGACATATATTTTCAAAAATGCTGCCTGTGTCACTTTATTTTTGAACATAAGTCAGTAAAGTCTGGCTTGTTCGACGGGGTTTGCCGCCCCGCCGCAGGCTTAGGGGCCCTTTAAATGGCGGTAACTGCTAAGAAAACCAACCTGACTGGTCTGCCCAGACGCCTGGTGCAGGAAAATATCTGTACCGATGAAATCGTGCAGAAGGCCATCGCGGATGCCAAGAAAGAAAAAACCACACTGGTTTCCCATCTGATCAAAAACCAGATCGCCGATGCGCAGGACGTAGCCCAGGCAGCTTCCCATGAATTCGGCGTTCCGACGCTGAATCTCGAAGCACTGGTCGTCGATGTCGAGGTGTGCAGACTGGTGAACCAGGATCTGCTGACCAAGCACATGGTTCTGCCACTGGTCAAACGTGGCAAACGCATCTTTATCGCAGTCTCCGATCCGACCAACTTGCACGCTCTGGACGAGATCCGTTTTCAGACTGCTCTGAGCGTCGAGGCGGTCGTTGTCGAGCAGGACAAACTCGATGAAGCGGTTGGTAAAGCCATGGAAGCCATGGATACCAGCATGGAAGAATTCACCGATGACGATTTTGACCTGGAAAACCTCGAAATCGGCGCCGCCGAAGATTTTCAGCCCGACGAGGTAAGCAGCGCCGAAATAGACGATGCTCCAGTCGTCCGGTTCGTCAATAAGATCCTGCTCGATGCCATCAGGACGGGTGCGTCCGATGTCCATTTCGAGCCATTCGAAAATTTCTTCCGAGTGCGCGTGCGCCAGGACGGCGTATTGCGCGAAGTGGCCAAACCGCCGGTCGCGTTGGCCGGGAAAGTCTGCGCGCGCCTAAAGGTCATGTCACGACTCGATATCGCTGAACGGCGCGTGCCGCAGGACGGTCGCATCAAGATGCGGATTTCGAAAAACCGGTCGATCGATTTTCGTATGAATACCTGCCCGACGCTGTTCGGGGAAAAAATCGTCCTGCGTATCCTGGATCCCACCAGCGCCCAGATGGGCATCGAAAATCTGGGGTACGAAGATCACCAGAGAGTACTGTACGAAGAACAGCTCGCCAAACCGTATGGCATGATCCTGGTTACCGGACCTACCGGTAGCGGCAAAACCGTTTCGCTTTATACCGGTCTGAACATTCTGAACAGTATCGACCGCAATATATCCACCGCGGAGGATCCGGTGGAAATCAACATGCCGGGCGTCAACCAGGTCAACGTGAATTACAAGGTCGGCCTCAATTTCGCGACCGCAATGAAAGCCTTCCTGCGACAGGACCCTGATATAATCATGGTCGGCGCGATTCGCGCCCTGGAAACCTCCGATATCGCGATGAAGGCGGCGCAGACCGGTCACTTGGTGCTGTCCACACTGCATACCAACGATGCGCCGAACACCCTGACCCGAATGGTCGA
>JAPUGL010000017.1 GCA_027292775.1 Gammaproteobacteria bacterium
CTTTTTTTTCATGGCTACCACCCAAAAGTAGCAGCCAACCCGCCATTTCGCCAGTTGACCATGCGCATGCGGCCCGTTGTGGCCTTATACCTGTTGTGCAAGCTCCCAGGTCAGGATCTCCGCCTTGCGGTCAACTCCCCAACGGTATCCGCCCAGCGCGCCGCTCGCCCGCAGCACCCGGTGACAGGGGATCAGCCAGGCGACAGGGTTTCTGCCGACGGCATTCGCGACGGCACGGTGGCTGTTCGGTCTGCCGATGGTCTTGGCCAGTTCGCTGTAACTGGTCTGGTTACCGCTGGGGATTTGCAGCAACGCCTGCCATACCTGCATCTGAAAGTTCGTACCCTTGAGCCGAAGATTCAGCGCATTCCCACCGCCCGAGAAAACCTGCCTGGCGAGCGCGGACATGCCTTCGTCGTCTTTTGCCAGGGTTGCATTCGGCCAGGCCGCGCTCAACTGGTCGATCGCCCGGTCCCGGCCCTGATCGACAAACGACAGGTGACTCAGACCACGCCGGGTGCCCGCCAGCAACACATCCCCGAAAGGGCTTGCCGAAAATCCATATTCGAGAGTCAGACCTGCACCGCCGTCCTTGTACTCGCCGGGAGTCATCGCCTCGATGGTGACGAACAAGTCATGCAGGCGCCCCGGCCCCGACAAACCGGCATTCAGCGATGCAGACAAGATACTGGCGTGCCGGTCGAGGCTTTTCTTGGCGGCACGCAGCGACAAAAACTGCACCAACTGCTTGGGCGTTACACCGGCCCAGCTTCTGAAGAGACGGTTGAAGTGCCAGCTGCTCAGACCCACATGTTTCGCGATATCCTCCAGACGCGGCTGATCCTGGTAATGATCCAGGATAAATCCGATCGCAGCAGCGATGCGCTGGTGGTTTCTTGAGTCAAGGTTGATTGCCTGTTTATTCATGGCCTTACTTTAGCCTCAGAAACAAACCCCGCCCACCCGAAATTTGCTGTTTCTTGCAACAAGCAAAATCCGTTCGCCGGTGGAAGGGAGAATTATTGAATCATCTCTCGGCGTCCGCATGCCGCGCCGGCCGGCATACGATATTGGCACGCTGATCCTGGTTATGCACGGCGCCAGGGGCCTGGGCACGATGCAGGGACGCATCGCCAAGACGCTGCTGGTAGAATCGGGGAATGACTAGAGCGAGTAATCGATTCGAGTACAATAAGACAACTGGAACGAACGTCAGCCGCATTTTCATCGTCGTGGCCGGCGTTTTTTTTCTGCTGGCGTGTCCGGCCGGCGCTGATAGCGTCAAGGGTTTCACCCAAACGACGATCCAGATCGAGACTCGGGCCGGCCGCGATGTGGAAATAGCCGTATTTCTCGCCTTGTCTGGGAAACAGCAGGCTCGTGGCCTGATGTTTGTCGATGAGCTTGGCGAACGCCAGGGAATGCTGTTCGTTTATCGACAGTCCAGCAATATCAGCATGTGGATGAAAAACACTGTGTTGTCGCTGGACATGCTGTTTATCAGGCGGGACGGCACCATTGCCCGGATCGAAAAAGAAACCAGGCCATTTGCTCTCGACAGCATCGTGTCCGGCGAACCGGTATTGGCGGTGCTCGAAATCAACGCCGGCGTAGCGGACAAATATGGAATACAGCCGGGCGATCGAGTGATCAGCAGGTATTTTGGCAACGACTGACCGGGCCGGCGATCAGAAAAATATTTCGTCCCTGTTGCCGCCGATCATTCTCCGCAACGTAATTTCTATCGATTCCCTGGTATCGCCATCACCGGATATCACTCTATATTCTTCGCGAATCTGGTTGTCATCGATAAGTTTTTGCCAGGTACTTTGCATGGCCTCCCCGCCCTGCCCAAGGAACCCGCCGGGTATCTCGTGCGCCAGAGTCTTGCTGCCGATATCGAACTCCGCCGGAAAAATGTTTTTTTCGGCGCTCAGCGCGCTCATGTAAAGAAACTCGTAATGCCCGTCCTGCTCATTGAACGTGACATAGAAAAGCCTGTCCCGGGGTTCGTAAAGATCGGGAAACCCGCTGGTCGCACGAACATGGGTAAACATGTCGTCACAACGAATTGCCGTGCGATCGAGCACCCACACACAGGACCGGATACCGGTCGCTTCGGCATACTGGCCGCCGGAAATCGTTTCCCGGCTGGTCACCTCCCAGATTCCGACCAGGTAATCCAGGTCCGCCATGCGAGCATGGCGCTCGCTGGGATAAAGGCCGGCATGGATTGCCGGAACACTGACAGCGTAAATCGCTGGAGACAGCAGCAGGAGCGCTATTGGAAAAAGGAATCGCGATTTCTTCATGTTTCTTCCCGTCTGACGCCGGCTCACCCAACATAGCAAGGGAGTCCGCGGAATACCCCCTTCTTGCGGTATCCGGACGGGATCCGTCGTTAGAACGCCGCGACCACCTGAAACGGGGGCATTCCGGGTGAGCAATGACCAATATCAGGAAAATCCTGCCGCCCGCCCGGGTCGGCTGCAAGACCAGGTTCCTGGCCAGCGACTGGGCCAGCCTGCTCGAAATGCTGAAGAAG
>JAPUGL010000170.1 GCA_027292775.1 Gammaproteobacteria bacterium
ATCGGCTCTGCTGCAATCGCGACCTGGATATGCATATTGATCCACAACGCCCTGAGCTGCTCCAGCCGTTCCGCTTCTTCCATCGATGTCGCCGGCGTTTGCGCCAGCGTTTGCAGGGCCGATCCGCGGTAGGCGTATATACCGAGATGGCGCAGCGCCTGACCATAGCTTTGCTGCGACAGCAGGTCGCCGGCAGCCCCATCTCTTTGCCAGGGAATTGGTGCGCGGGAAAAATACAATGCGCGCCCGGTTTCATCCATGACCAGCTTGACGATATTCGTATCCAGGTATTCGCTAACGGAATGCATCGCCGTCGCCAGCGTAGCGAGCTGCGCATCCGGCTGGTGAAAAAGGGTTTCCGCCGCCTGGCGAATGAGCCCGGGCGGCATCAGCGGTTCGTCGCCTTGCAGATTGACAATGATCTCATCTTCGCCCAGACCCAGTCGCTCGGCAGCTTCGGCTACACGGTCAGTCCCCGACCGGTGTTGCTCGCCCGTCATGATGACCTCCGCTCCGAACCCTGAAGCCGTCTGTTCGATTCGTGAATCATCGGTGGCGATCACCAGTCGATCCGCCCCGCTTTCGACAGCGCGCTGCCAGGTATGCCAGAGCATCGGCTTGCCGCCGATATCGAGCAATGGCTTTCCGGGCAGACGCGCAGATGTGAAGCGCGCGGGAATGATGACGGAGAACTTCACGCAGACGGGTCTTCCGATTCCAACGGCTGCGCCTCCTCTTCCAGCATCACGGGAATATCATCACGAATCGGAAAAGCGAGACGATCGAACTTGCAAATCAGCGCCTCGGGGTCTGCCCGGTACTCGACCGGCCCCTTGCATATTGGGCAGGCAATGATATCGAGAAGTTTCTTATCCATCGGCTAGTTCTCCGGACATGTGTTGTGTAGGTGGAGCATTTCTTTAAGCTGCTCGCGTATCTGCCCTTCTCCATTGCCAGAGAATTTTGCGGTCACCGGCAAGTACCAGGCATTAGCCAGGTCAAGCGAACGGCACTTGACCGCATCTTTCTCTGTCATGACGATCGCAAGGTCTCCGCCAAATTCCAGGTTCTTCTCACGATAGCTGAAGTGGTCGCCAAAAGCATGACGCTCGATGGTCAGACCCGCCTGTTCAAGGCGATCGAAAAACCTGTCTGGATTGCCGATACCGGCGATGGCGTGAACCGGTTCCGACCAATCATCGAGTTCGGTTTTTTCCGAATCATCAAGCCGCCGCAATCTGTCCCCGGCCAGGTCCATGTGCATAGCCGAACTGCCAAATCCGGATTTTGCCCTCCCACCATTGACGACGACACAATCCACCGTCTGCATTCGTTGGGGCGACTCGCGTAGCGGACCGGCGGGCAACCGGCTGCCATTACCAAATCCGCGTTCGCCATCGATGACCAGGATTTCGAAATCACGGACGAGTCGACGGTGTTGCAGCCCATCATCAGCAATCAATACGTCACAACCGATGCCAATCAGCGCCTTCGCCACGGCGACCCGGTCGCTGCCCACCATAATCGGGCAGCTCAGCCGACCCGCCATCATGACTGGCTCATCGCCGCAGTCGTCGGGGCTCATGTCGGGGCTAACCCGAACAGGCTCCTTGCCGCTTCGACCACCATAGCCGCGACTCATGACACCCGGCCGCATACCCATATCCTGCAGGCAATCGGCCAGCCAGATAACCAGCGGAGTCTTGCCGGTCCCGCCGGCTGTGATGTTGCCAACCACGATGACCGGAACCTGCAGCGGCTCCGCCCGCAAGATACCTGCCTGCCAGAGAGACCGATGTAGCCAGGACAAAAACGTGTACAGCCCGCTGAATGGCAGCAACAGCATCCAGCCGATATTCCTGTTCGAGTACCAGATCCTGTTAAGCCACTGGTGCATGGCTAAGAGCGCTTGCGCTCAAACCTCGTGGAACTGCATCTGGTATAGCGCCGCATAGTGACCTTCACGAGCCAGCAACTCCTTGTGACTACCGATTTCCACGATCCGCCCCTTGTCGAGCACAAGAATACGATCGGCGTTTTCAACAGTTGACAGCCGGTGTGCGATAACCAGCGTTGTTCTGTTTTGCATGAGTCCGTGGAGCGCTTGTTGAATTTTTCTTTCCGACTCGGTGTCCAGCGCCGAGGTCGCCTCATCCAGAAGCAAAACGGGCGAGTTTCGCAACAAGGCACGCGCGATGGCAATTCTTTGCCGCTGGCCGCCCGATAACAACACGCCTTTGTCGCCGACCATGGTGTCGAAACCGGCCGGCATTTCCTCGACAAACTCCATCACATGCGCCGCCCCGGCCGCCTCGCGTATCTGCTCCTCAGTGGCAACTTCTAGCGCCCCATAGGCAATATTGTTTGCAATCGTGTCGTTGAACAGCACCACATCCTGGCTGACCAGGCTGATCTGGGCGCGCAGGTCGGACAACGGGTAATCGCGAAGATCGAAACCATCCATCCTGACGCTGCCATGATCAGGGTCGTAGAAACGCGGCAGCAGGCTCACCAATGTCGATTTCCCGCTGCCTGATCTGCCGACTATCGCCAGCGTTTCGCCCGCATCGATCGTCAGCGACAAATGATCGAGAATATTCTCATGGCTCGACTGGTACTTGAATGTGACATCGACAAATTCCAGCTGGCCGCGAGCTTTCTCCAGAGGTACGTCCCCACCGCTATCTTCCAGAGGCTGATCCAAAACCTCGAATATGCTGTGGCCGGCCGCGATACCCTGCTGCAGGGGCGCGTTGACATTGGTCATCCGTTTCAAAGGCGCCATCAACAACAGGACAGCGCCGAGTAACGAGACGAAAGTGCCAACCTCGATCGGCTCGGTCAGAATATCGGAAATCGCGACATAGACCACCCCCGCGATCCCGCTAGCCGCGAGAAGCTGGATGACCGGCATGCTGCCGGTGCGTGCGGCAATCAGTTTCATGTTCATTCGCCGGTTGTATTCATTAGCCGCTTCGAATCTTTTTTGCTCGTATTCCTGGCCGTTGAATACCTTGATAACCCGATGTCCGTCCACCGCTTCGTCCGCGACCCGGGTGACGTCACCCATGGAATTTTGAATGCGGCTGCTGTAGGACCTGAATTTGTGACTCAAAAACCGCATCAGGCCAGCTATCAAAGGAGTGACCATCACCATGAACAGTGTCAGAAACGGGCTGTAATAAAACATCAGCCCAAGTAGAGCGAGAATGGTCAGCGTGTCCTGCACCAGCGTTTTGACCACGTCGGTCGTCGAATTGGCGATCTGCTCGATGTTGAAAGTCATTTTCGACAGCAGCACGCCGGACGCGCTTTGATCGTAAAACGCCGTGGGCATATTCAGATAATGGGCAAACAATTGCTGACGCAGATTTTTTATGGCCTGCCGTCCTATCCAGCCCATGCAATAACCCGATGCAAAACTGGCGAAGCCACGGATCATGAAAATAGCGACAATGGCCCATGGCAGCCAGCGGATGACCCTCGCGTCATGTTCGACGAAGCCGCTATCGAGCAAAGGTTTCATCAACGCAGCGAAAGCCGCTTCGGATAGCGCGTATGCCACCATGCCGATGCCCGCCAGAATAAACATCGGCCAATAACCCGCCGCGTAGGAAAACAGCCGCTTGTAGACCGCCCAACCCCCGCTGTCCAGGGTGTTTTGCTGCATGGAAGCTATTGTTCCTGCTCGTTACTCGTGGCGATGTTGACTTGGCTGAATCCCAATCGTGCGACCACGTCCATTGCGGTAATAACAACCTGATGAGTCGATCTGGCGTCGGCCCTGATCGTCACCGGCAGGGCGCGGTCCTTGCCCGCGACCTCGGCCAAAGCGATGCGCAGCGTCTTTGGGTCGTTGTTGATCAGTTGCTGATCGTTTACCCAAAAATCGCCATCCGCAGTAATAATAATTTCCAGTAACGGTATCATCTGTGCCGGTTCAACTTCGCTGCTCGCTTCCGGCAAGCGCACCTTCAACTGTGCCTGGCGCACGAAACTTGTCGAGACCATAAAAAACACCAGCAACAGCAACACTACATCGATCAGTGATGTCAGATTGACCTGTGGTTCCTCGGTCAACTGGCGTCGGAGGTTCACTTGCTGTTGCCTTCCAGCCTGTCAACCAGCCGCATGGCCTCTTTTTCCATCTGGATGACCAGTCCGTCAACACGGCCACTCAGATAGCGGTAGCCGATCAGCGCCGGTATTGCGACCGACAAGCCGGCGCCGGTCGTGATCAGCGCCTCGGAAATGCCCTGCGCAAGAACGGACGGATCACCGACGCCGTGCGCGGTGATCGCGCTGAAGACTTTGATCATGCCGATAACGGTACCGAGTAGACCGAGCAAGGGAGTGATCGCGGCGATGGTTCCCAGCGAACCGAGGAATCGTTCGAGATCGTGGATGACATGCCGTCCGGTATCTTCGATACGTTCCTTCATCACCACGCGCTCACGATCCCTGTTCATCAAGCCGGCTGCCAGTATTGCTCCCAGCGGCGAACTTTCATCGAGCGCCTTGATGTTTTTGTCGTTGAGCTGTTTCTTCTTGACCCATTTCCAGACCGTGCGTGAAAGATTGTCCGGCAACACTCTTTTCTGCTGCAGCGTCCATAATCGTTCAATGATGATGGCGGCGGCCACTACCGAACATCCCAGTATGGGAATCATCAGCAGCCCACCCGATTTCACGATCTCAAACATGGTCTTTAGTGTTGGTCACGCCGTATCAGCTAGTGTCGAATTCGCGGCATGATACCGCACCCGGACCGAAGCCGGAAACCTCGAAAGCCGCGTTTTCACGGTCAGTTGGGTACAATTCCTCTTCTGCGATTCGCCACACCGGCAGACTGTCTGAACGCGATTTTCGCGCGCGTTGCAGACTGCCTGACGCGGGCAGTACTACGCTGATCGCTCCCGAATGACCGGTGTTCAGCACCTCGGCACCTGTGCTGCGCCAGCGACCGACCACTTCCGGTTTCGGGAATCCCCAACGATTGCGATAAGCGCTCGAGACCACAGCCAGCCTGGCACACAGGACAGATACCCAAGCCTCGCTGGATGAGGTTGCACTGCCGTGATGGGCGACCAACACGACATCGGTCTGCCCGAGTGTGTCCAGCAGGTAGTTTTCAGCGGGCTCCTGTATGTCTCCGACGAGTAGTGCGCTGCCAACAGCTGTGCGTATCAACAACACACAGGATGCATCGTTGCCTTGCCATTTCGGGCCATCCGGGTGGAGAACCTGAAATTCGACACCGTCCCATAGCCAGTGCTGACCACGCATACAAGGATCGGTCGCGGCCGGTTGCCGGTCGCCGCCACCGGCCATGATTCGCGCGCCGGGGTATGCGTTGCGCAGCGAGGAGAGTCCGCCGCTATGATCGCTGTCTCCGTGACTTACCATGATCAGGTCCACCTTGCGCTTCCCGCGGCTGACCAGATAAGGGATGACTGTCCGGCTTGCTGCATCGGTGCCGGACCCATAACGTGGCCCCGGGTCGTAAACCATCAGATGGGTCGCCGTCTCGACAACAACCGCAAGGCCCTGGCCAACGTCGAGAAACACGATCCGAGCTGCGCCCGCCGGCAGGCTTTCCTGAATGGGCAGCAGAATCGGCAAAAACATGAACAGCCCCAGCCATCGGCCCGGCCATCCCGGCGCCAGCAGGTAAACCGTTCCCACCGCCGCCAACAGAACAAACTGGAACCGGCTACTCGAAAATGTCAAAGGTGGAATGTTGGCCGCAAGCCATTCTAGCCATGGCCAGGAAAGCGCAAAAATCTCACCGACCAGTTTCAGCACGGATGCAGCCAGACCATCGAAGCCGGTGAGCGCTGCAGCGACCGAAACCAGGATCATCGGCACGAGGCAAATCGTGAACAACGGTATGAATATCAGGTTTGCAACAAGTCCCGCCGGCGCCGACAAAGCGAACACTGCCAGGGTCACCGGCAACAACCCGACAAAGACCCCAGCCTGGGCTCGCAGAAAGCCGCGCCACCATGCCGTTTTGGACGCGCGGCCCGACAACACCAGCAACAGACTGGCGACTGCACCGAAAGAAAGCCAGAATCCGGGCTCAGCCGCGGCCAGTGGATCGAGCAAAAGAATAACGATCAGCGCGAGCGCCATGCCCTGCCCCACGCTCGCCGAGCGTCGCCACCACAACGAAATGCCGATCGATAGCAGCATGATCAATGCTCGCCGGGTCGGCAGACTCAAACCAGCCAACAACGCATAAGCGACGGCAATAGTGAATCCTGCCATGAGCGTCATATCCCGGCGTGCCAACCGTCGATTCAGCACTGGCATTAGCATCCACAAAGCCGCGCCGCTGACTCCGCCAACTGCGGCCGCGATACCGATATGCAAGCCGGAAATCGCCATCAGGTGTACGGTGCCCGTGGCTCGTAACACCTGCCATTGTTTTTCACTGATGTCACGCCGGTCCCCGAGCGCAAGCCCATTGACCAGTCCGTGCCATTCTGGTTTCACCGGGTACTGTTTCAATCGGCGCGCGAGTCGGTACCTGAACGCCAGCCAGCGGCTGGAAACCTTACCGTCATCTGCCAGCTTGCAGTTGTCGGCGTTGTTGTCGACATAGGCGGTTGCGCCGATATTTTTTCTGAACAGCCACCCTTCATAGTCGAACGAGCCCGGATTGACACCTCCCCGAGGCGCTCGCAGCCGCAACCCGAGCTGCCAGATCTCGCCCGGCGCAGGCGCAAGCTCGTTTCGATACCAGGACACTACCAGGCGTTCCGGTAACTCTCGGGTCGCCGCCGTTGACAGGAGCCGAAATTCGAAGCGGTATGCGCCAGGCAGCTTCCTGGGCATGCTGGCAACCACGCCGGTGACCACTATGGTCCCGCGATCTGCCGACGGAGCCAGCCGGTTATTCAGCCGTTGGTTGACCGCCGCATTCGCCAGAGCGAATCCGAGGACAAAAACGAAAACGGCCTGGCGTTGAAAAATGAATCCTGCAACGAGAGAGCAAGCCAGCACCGGAAAAACCGCGGACCAGGGCCAAAGTACCATCAGGCCCAGCAGGACTCCGGCCAGCAAGGAAAATGCGACAAGCAGCACTGTCAACGGTGTCCTGGAACGGAGATAATCCCAAAAGTCCTGATGTTAGTCAGGTATCTTTGCCAACGCATGAGTCATTTCTGATATGCCGCGCCGGTTTTTCAAACGAATTTCGCCGAAATACAGGGACATCAAAGAAACGTGGTATCTGCGCCCTTTCCAGGCCCTGATCCATGACCCGTCGCTTTGGGCCACCCATAGAAAGGCGGTGGTCCCGGCAGTGGCGCTGGGTATTTTCGTGGCGTTCCTTCCACTACCCATTCACCCGCTGCTCGCGGCGGGGGGCGCCATTCTCATTCGGGTCAACCTGCCGGTCGCCCTGGTCACAGTCTGGATCAATAACCCGCTGACGATCGCGCCGATATATTATTCCGGGTATGTGCTGGGGTCGTTTTTGCTTGGCCAGCCGCCGCCAGAAACCACGGATTGGCAGGTCCTGATCGTGGAAGGCCTTTGGCCAATGGTGGTCGGCCTGCTGTGTCTTGGGTCGCTGCTGGCGTTTCTGGCGTATTTTAGCCTGAATGCGTTCTGGCGCTGGTCGATTGGCATGCGCTTCAAACAGCGACGAAAATCAGCCTGATTATTCGAGCAACCCTTCGTGCAATCGACCATCTCTAAGAGTCATGATCCGGCTCATACGGCGCGCTATGGCCAGGTCGTGAGTAACCAGGATCAGGCTGGTCGACAATTCATGGTTCAGCTCGAGCATCAGGGAAAATACCCGCTCACCAGTCCGGCCATCCAGGTTCCCGGTAGGTTCATCTGCCAGCAGAATCTGCGGACGGCTGACCAGCGCCCTGGCAACCGCAGCGCGCTGGCGTTCACCGCCGGACAATGCGCCCGGACGATGATCCAGTCGCTCGCCGAGACCAACTCGCTCCAGGAGCTCGCGCGCTGTGCTACGAGCTTTGGCCGGCGGTTCCCGCCGTATCAGCAGTGGCATCGCTACGTTTTCCAGTGCGCTAAATTCCGGCAACAAATGATGAAACTGGTAAACGAATCCGACCGCGGCGTTGCGCAGATCGCCTTTTTCGGAATCGCTCAAATCGGTCATATTGTGGCCGGCAATGCTGACGGTGCCGGAACTCGGTGCGTCCAAGCCGCCGAGTAACTGCAGCAAGGTCGTCTTCCCAGATCCGGATGCGCCGACGATCGCAACCGTTTCGCCTGCCGTCACCGTGAAATCAACGCCGCGCAATACTTCCAGCGTTTTGTCGCCCTGACGGAAGTTCTTTGCCAGGCCCCGGCACTCGAGTACCGGGATTTTGCTATCCGTCTCTGACCGGCCTTCACTCATATCGCAACACCTCGGCGGGCTGAATCCGGGCCGCTCTCCAGGCCGGGTACAAAGTCGACAAAAATGACAGGCCGAGAGCGGTCGTACAAATCTTTATCAGGTCGATGACGTGCACGCGCGCCGGCAGGTCACCGATGAAATACACATCCGCGGCCAGCAGATCGGTCTCCAGTAGCGCTTCCACACCCTGGATCAGAGCCTCCAGGTTGACCGCGATCAGGAGGCCAAGAATCAGGCCGCCCATGGTCCCCAGAATGCCGATCAAGATGCCCTGCACCATGAATATCTTCATCACACTGAGCGAACGCGCACCCATGGTTCGCAATATGGAAATATCACCCTGCTTGTCCCTGACTACCATAACCAGCGTCGATACGATGTTGAACGCGGCGACTCCCATGACCAGGAGCAGGATCGCGAACATCATCGACTTCGTAATCTGGATGGAGCGAAAAAAATTGGCATGGCTCCGGGTCCAGTCGGAAATGTACATGGCGCCATCGAGCCGCGGTGCGACGTCCCTGACGACCTCTGGTGCAATCAGTGGGTCGATGATGCTTAGCCGAACGCCGCTAACCCGCTCGCCGAGCTGATAAAGCCGGGCCGCATCGCTGATATGGATAAAAGCCTGGTTCCGGTCGTACTCATACATGCCGGCATGGAAAATCCCGCTGACCCGGAATCTTCTCTGCCGCGGCATCACGCCGACCGGCGTCACGCGGCTGCGCGGGACCACCATGATCACCTGGTCACCCACCTGTGTCTCCAGGTGTCGCGCAAGATCGCTGCCCAGCACGATTTGGTAGCTGCCCGCCTGCAGATCGGCCAGGCTGCCTTTTTCGAGCAAGTCAGCCACGGCGGAGACCTCCCGCTCGAGCACCGGCACGACGCCCCGAATCAACACGCCGCTGACTTGATCTGCACCGACCAGCATCGCCTCGCCCTCGATGAACGGCGCCGCTGCGCGCACCCGCGGATCCTTTGCAACCACCGCAATGGCGCCCTCCCAGTCATCGAGCCCTTGGTCACCGCCAGACACGGTCGCGTGCGATGTCATCGACAGAATACGGCTGCGCAGCTCTTCCTCAAAGCCGTTCATGACCGACAGGACAACGATCAGTACAGCGACTCCCAGTGCGATGCCGAGCATGGAGATCATCGAGATAAACGAAATAAATCGGTTGCTGCTGTGCGAGCGGATATATCGCAAGCCAACGAAATATTCATACCTGCTACGGCGCAGGCTCCCGGTACCAGAATTAGTCATAGCGCAGCGCCTCGGCTGGCTCGACCCTGGCGGCGCGGCGGGATGGAAATACGGTTGCTATCACCGATAACACGAGCGCGGCCACGGCAATAAACAGCACATCGGCGGCATGCAGATCGGATGGCAACTGGCTAATGTAGTAAACATCCGATGGCAAAACCTGGAAACCGAACAGGGCCTCCAGTCTCGGCATGATGGCTCCTATATTGAGGGCCAGCAGTATGCCGAGCGCGACCCCGCTCAGCGCACCGCCCCAGCCGATTACCACTCCCTGGATCATGAAAATCCTGACCACGGATTCGGGTTTCAGTCCAAGCGTACGAAGGATCGCGATCTCGGACCGCTTATCGGTCACAACCATCATCAAGGTAGCGACGATGTTGAATACAGCAACCGCGACCACCAGCAGCAAAATAATACTCATCATGGTTTTTTCGATGCGAATTGCGCGGAAGTAACTGGCGTTCTCCACGGTCCAGTCGCTGAACCGATAGCGATCATCTGGCAGACCGCTGGCGAATGTTTTTATCCCGGCCGGTGCGGCAAACACATCGTCAAATTGCAGCCGTATGCCAGTTACCGAGTCACCGAGTCCGACCAGCGTTGCGGCGTCGTCAATATTGACCAGCGCCAGCGTGCCATCGTGTTCCTGGAGACCGACCTCAAAAATCCCGCTGACGGTAAACCGAGTTATTCTGGGCCTGATATCACCGGCTGAGCGACCCGTTCGCGGCACCAGCAAAGTCACCCGGTCCCCGGTGGCGACGCCCAGCCGCAATGCGAGCAAGCGTCCAAGCACTATGTTGTTGGCGGAAGCATTCAGGCCGTCCAGCGTCCCCTGCACCATAAAGCTGCCAACCCGGTCTACTGTCTTTTCCAGCTGCGGGTTTATTCCACGCACGAGCACGCCATTCAGATTCGAGCCGTTCGCCAGCATCCCCTGCAACCGCACATAGGGAGCCGCGCCAACCACGTTCTCCTGCCGCTGCGCGCTGGCGATAAGTTCCCTCCAGTCCGTCATCCCGCCGCGCGCAGCTGCCACCGTCGCATGAGAGGTCATCGATAACAGGCGGCCGCGCAACTCGTTTTCGAATCCGTTCATTACCGACAACACGACGATCAAGGCGGCGACACCTAGGGCTACGCCAATCAGGGATGCCAGCGTGATGAACGAAACAAACCTGTTTTGTTGCCTGGTCCGCAAATAACGCAAACCAATGAAAATTTCCAATGGTTGGAACATGGGCCGCGATTAAATCACAATGGCGCAGTTCTGAATAACGCGGCCTATCGATAACACGGCGTGGACTCACCTCTTTCGAATTGGCGGATTTTTGAAACCGTCACCAGACGATTACCGACCGGTACCGGTCAAACCCTTCAAAACTGGTGGAAAGTGATGATATTTCACGCATTTTTTTTCTCTGGCCACAGTGTTATATTCGCGGACAGGGACTCAAGGAGACACGCCATGAACAGACGGACGATTGTCCTCGCCGCTTTACTTGGACTCGGCATGGCCTGTCAGGTGATTATGGCCACCGCGGTTTCCGCAGAAATTGTCGCCCAGTCTGCGACCGGTCCCAGCCGCGGCATGAGCATGGAGCAAGTGGAAAACCGCTACGGTGAACCGACATACCGCTATGATTCGGTTGGCGACCCACCAATCACCCGCTGGGAGTACGCAGACTTTGTGGTTTATTTTGAGTACCGTTACGTCATTCATTCGGTCTCGAAGAAAAGATCCGGCTGAGCCACGGGATTCCAGCCATTCTGGTCTGAAATCTGCGCCGCCGGGCGCGGCGGAATGACCGTGGCCCTATCCGGCCGTCTGCCAGCGGATTGGGAGCCGCAATCCGGCATTATGCTTACCTGGCCGCGTCAAGACGGAGATTTTGCCCGTAATGGCAACGATCAGTTGCTGAGCGCCGAAATCTCGCTGCTAAGAATTGCGGCAATCACCAGTCGGCAACAACGAGTATTACTGATCATCGAAGATCACAGAATGGCAACCCGGCTTCGCACCCTGATTGAGGAAGCCGGTGGCTCTCCGAACAAAGTCAGTTTCATCGAGGCGCCGGCGGATGACATCTGGGCCAGGGATCACGGCCCATTGACCATCATCAAAGAGAACCGGCCGCTGTTATTGAATTTTCGTTTCGACGGCTGGGGAAAAAGATTCCCGGCAAACCGGGATAATGCGATTAACGAGGTGGTCCATGACGCCGGTGGCTTTGGCAAGGTGGAAATGCTGACCGTGGACCAGGTGCTGGAAGGTGGCGCTATCGAGTCGGATGGCGCAGGAACACTGATTACCACCCGGAGCTGGCTGAAGCGTTGTTATTCAGACTCGAGACAACTAGGAAATAACATTAGAATTATTTCTCAACTATTTGATATTAAACACTTTATAGTTATTAATCATGGGAAAATATTGGGTGACGATACGGCTGGCCATGTGGATACGCTGGTGCGCTTCGCAAATCCCGGGACTTTGCTATACCAATCCTGCGCGGAGGCCGATGACCCGAACTTTGAAAGTCTGGATGCCCTGGCGAACGAACTGCGAGAACTGCGCCAGCTGAATGGGCGACCGTTTGACATTCATCCTTTGCCATTTCCGGGAAACATCAGCGATGCGGACGGAAACCGGCTGCCGGCCAGTTATGCAAACTTTCTGCTATGCGGGCAGCAAGTCCTGGTTCCGGGGTTCGGGTCGCCGGCCGACCACGAGGCCCTCGAAACAATATCTCGTTGGTTCCCAGACCGGCAGGCGGTCAGCATCGACTGCTTGCCATTGATTGCCCAGGGTGGTGGTTTACACTGCGCCGCAATGCAGTTGCCCGCCGGACTTTTGGACTGACCGGAGACCCAGCGATGAATACCGGCAAGAATTTGCGTGTCGGCATTGTTCAGCACAGTTGTACCATCAGCCGAAACGAAAACCTGGGGCGTAGCCTGGACGGTATCCGCCTGGCGGCGTCTGATGGCGCAAGGCTGGTGCTATTGCAGGAATTGCATAGCACAGTCTATTTTTGCCAGAACGAGGAGACCAAGTCCTTCGCTCTGGCCGAACCGGTGCCCGGCCCGACCAGCGGACTCCTCGGCGACCTCGCTCGTGAATTGGGAATCGTCATCGTCGGCTCCGTTTTCGAAAAACGCGCCGATGGTCTTTTTCACGATACCGCCGTGGTCCTGAACCCCGATGGAGAACTGGCCGGAATTTATCGGAAAACACATATACCGGATGACCCCGGGTATGCCGAGAAATTCTATTTCACGCCCGGCGATCTCGGAATCCACGCGATCGAAACGCCAGTGGGCCGTCTTGGCGTCCTGGTGTGCTGGGATCAGTGGTATCCGGAAGCAGCCAGGCTCATGGCGTTGGATGGGGCGCAACTGCTGCTCTATCCCTCCGCGATAGGCTGGGATCCCAACGACACAACAGATGAGAAAGAGCGTCAACTACAAGCGTGGATTACCGTACAGCGTGGCCACGCGATCGCCAATCATCTGCCTGTCCTTTGTTGCAACCGTTGTGGTACGGAACCGGCGGCCGATAGTTCCCGCTCGGAAATCGAATTCTGGGGTTCCAGTTTCGCCTGTGGTCCGCAGGGCGAAATGCTCGGACAGGCGGGGAGCGCTGAACAGGCACTGATCGTCGATCTGGATCTCGGCCGCTGCGAAGAGCTCAGGTGTACCTGGCCCTTTTTCCGTGACCGCAGGATAGATTTGTACGGGGACCTCGCAAAAGGGTACCGCGAGCACGACTGAAAGCGGGGCACAACCACTGCCGGCCCGGCCCGGCGTATGCAATAATCGCCCGCGCTAACAGCGGTTTGGATTGCATTGCCGTGAGCGAAATTCATTCATACAGCGATATTTTCGCACCGACGTTACCCACGCAATCCGGCGGGGAAATTCGCTGGGGCCGCCTGTATGGAGCGGCGCCTGCGCTGGCGATCAGCGCGGCGGCCAACCGGCACCCCAAACCGGTCATCGTGGTTTGCGATGGCGCCGCCGAAGCGGCAAGGCTCTCTGACGAGCTACGGTTTTTTGCCCCGCCGGACCTGCCCATAAGCCAGTTTCCCGACTGGGAAACCCTGCCATACGATGTTTTCTCGCCGCACCAGGATATTGTTTCGGAACGCCTCGCGACCCTTCTGCAAATCCCTCGGCTGGAGCGCGGTGTGATCGTCGTGCCCATCGCCACGCTAATGCAGCGCCTGGCGACACCCGAGTGGGTACGCAGCCGATCATTGATGCTGGAAAAAGGACAGCTACTTGAGCTCGATAGCTTGCAACAAAAGCTTGTTGCGGCTGGGTACCGGCGCGTGTCGCAGGTATTCGAACATGGCGAGTTCGCGATTCGCGGCTCGTTGGTCGACTTGTTTCCGATGGGCGGTCATTCTCCATTACGGATAGACCTGCTCGATGACAAGATCGATACCTTGCGCTGTTTCGATTCAGAGACGCAACGATCCGGCGATAGCGTGCAAAGGGCGCGGTTGTTGCCAGCGCACGAATATTCCTTGGACGAAAACGGCATTCGATTTTTTCGGCGACGTTATCGAGAACGGTTCGAAGGCGACCCCAGTACCAGCCATGTCTATCAGGAAGTTTCGAAGGGCAATGCGCCGGGTGGCGCCGAGTACTATCTGCCGTTGTTTCACGAACAAATGAGTTCCCTGCTTAGTTATCTGCCCGCCGGGTCCCTGGCCATCGTTCCTGCGGATCTCGACGCTGCGCTGGGCACTGCCTGGAACGAAATCATCGAAAGATACGAACAACGACGTCACGATACCGAGCGCCCGGTCCTCAGACCCGAGGAAATCTGTTGTCCGCCCGGGGAACTCCAGGAACTTTTCCAGTCTATGCCACGTGTCGCCTGGCAGTCATTCGAATGGCCTGAGGCAGACCCGGGCAATCACCATTTTAGTAGTAGAAAACCACCGTCGTTAAACCTCGACCCCAGGGCCACGGAGCCAGCCGCAGGTTTGAAGCGGTACCTCGAATCCTTCGATGGTCGCATCCTGTTCGCGGCCGAATCGGCTGGCAGGCGAGAAACCTTGATCGAATTGCTCGCCGGCCACGGCATCCGCCTGCCAACTTGCAAGAGCTGGCAGGCGTTCATCGATTCCAGCCAGAAACTGGCGGTCACAGTGGCGCCGGTCCAGCAGGGTCTGCAACTCGAACAGCCGGCACTGGCTTTGATTGCCGAAGACCAGCTTTTTGGCGAACGCGTGAGACAAAGACGCCGGCGGAGACGGGCCGCGCGCGAACCGGAACAGATCATCCGCGAGCTGACCGATCTGCGCGAGGGGTCACCGGTTGTGCATGAGGATTACGGTGTCGGTCGATATCTCGGGTTGGTGACGAAGACGATCGACCAGACACCTTTGGAAATGCTGGTCCTCGAATATGCCGGCGGCGATAAACTATACGTGCCCGTACATGCCTTGCAACTGATAAGCCGCTATACGGGCGGTTCACCGGATTCCGCCCCGCTACATCGGCTAGGCGGTAATCAATGGCAAAGAATCCGCCAGAAGGCGCGTGAACGCATCCGGGATGTCGCCGCCGAATTGCTCGAACTTTACGCAACCCGCGAATCCCGAACCGGCCATCGCTGCGAATATGACGAGCGGGACTATCGCGTGTTTACCGCCGGCTTTCCATTTGAGGAAACGGCCGATCAGGAACAGGCTATCGCTCAGGTACTAAGCGACCTGCGAGATGGCAAACCGATGGACAGGGTTGTATGCGGCGATGTCGGATTTGGCAAGACCGAGGTCGCGCTACGGGCCGCCTTTGCCGCGGTCAGCGCCGGCCGCCAGGTTGCATTGCTGGTCCCGACGACTTTGCTCGCGCAACAGCACTACCAGACTTTCTGCGATCGCTTTGCCGACTGGCCGGTCAAAGTTGAAATGCTATCGCGGTTCAGGAAAGGCAAGCAGGCCAGGGAAATCATGGCGGAACTGAAAAGCGGCATCATCGATATCGTGGTTGGCACGCATCGCCTGCTGCAGCCAGAGATCACTTTTGCCAACCTGGGCCTGGTGATTATCGATGAGGAACATCGTTTTGGCGTGCGCCACAAGGAACGGCTAAAGTCCCTGCGCGCTGAAGTCGATGTGCTGACCCTGACTGCCACGCCAATCCCGCGAACGCTGAACATGGCCATAGGCGGGTTGCGGGAAATGTCGCTGATCGCAACACCGCCCGCTGAGCGGCACGCGATCAAGACTTTTGTCAGTCAATGGAATGACGCGCTGATCAAGGAAGCCTGTTTGCGCGAAGTACGCCGCGGCGGACAGATCTTTTTTGTCCACAACGAAGTCAAAACGATAGAAAAAATGGCGGCAAGGCTTACCCGGCTTCTTCCCTATCTCAGTATTCGAATCGGCCACGGCCAGATGCGTGAAATAGAACTGGAACAGGTCATGCTTGATTTCTATCACCAGCGTTTCAACCTGTTGCTTTGCACGACCATTATTGAAAGCGGTCTTGATTTGCCATCCGCCAACACGATCGTCATCAATCGCGCTGACAAACTTGGCCTGGCCCAGTTACATCAGTTGCGCGGTCGCGTAGGCCGTTCCCATCATCGTGCCTATGCTTACCTGATCGCCCCACCACGCTCGATGATTACCGCTGATGCCGCCAAGAGGCTGGAGGCTATAGAGTCGCTGGAAGAACTGGGCGCCGGCTTCACGCTCGCCACCCACGACCTGGAGATCAGGGGCGCCGGGGAGTTGCTCGGGGAGGAACAAAGCGGACAGATTCAAGTACTGGGGTTTTCGCTGTACATGGACATGCTTCAAAAAGCGGTCGCTGCGATGCGCTCCGGGCAGCCACTTTCGACGGACGGGAATACCAATCCGGGTGTCGAGGCGGAACTGCGCGTGGCCGCGCTGATACCCGAGGATTACTTGCCCGATGTCCATCTGCGGCTGATCCTGTACAAGCGCATCGCCAACGCGGATAGCGAGGAGGCTTTACGGGAATTGCAGGTCGAGATGATCGATCGCTTCGGCTTGTTGCCAGCACAGACCAAAGCGCTGTTCCGGCTGGCGAGAGTCAAATTGCGTGCAATGGCATTGGGAATTCGAAAACTCGAGGCGACCGCGAAAACCGGCAGCCTCTGGTTTTCCGGGCAAACGCCGGTTGAGCCACTTACCCTCATACAGCTGATACGCAAGGAACCTTCCCGCTATCGTCTTGATGGCCAGGACCGTCTGCGCTTCACCATTGACATGCCCGGTGAGGAAAACCGTTTTGCGGAGGTCGAATCCCTTCTGTCCCTGCTAACACCAGCTACTTGATTGCTATGCCAAAATCGCGACTTCGCCCGCTTCGGCTATCGATTCAAACCTGATTTGGCCATAATACGCAGCATGCATTATTCAAAGTCATACCCGTCGCGTGCGCGAGCGGTGATCACGCTTGCTTTATGTTTGGTGATACCCGTCATGACATTCGGTCAGACTGCAGGAAACGATGAAGAAGTCCTGGAAAAGATCGAATATCCACCACGGTTCCAGGTTGAGCTTATCGTGTTCAGGCAGCTTTATCCGAAGCCAGGCAATGAGCAATTCAATCCTCCATACGATCCGTTTTCGACCGCTTCGCTGGATGAACTCGACGCCTTGTTGTCTGAGATCGGTGATCCCGATGATTTCGCCCTGGTGGATCCCTCAATCATCACAGACACGCTCGCCGGCGAAGAGTTGGCGACAGGGAAATCAGACGATCCTTTGGAGGATCTCGAAGGCGACGAAGAACCAGAACCTGGAAGGGAACTGCAGATCGTAGAAGATGAAGAACAATGGCAACTCGCCGATGTCATCGAGCGTATAAGTAATTCGAGGGACTTCCAGTTATTGACTTACCAGGTCTGGCAACAGGATGGCGTCCTGTTTGATGAAACAGAAACTTTCGTATTGCCAGTCATTGACAATGACGCCGGATTGCTCGAGGGCACCGCAACTTTGAGCCTGAGCCGGTTTTTGCATCTGTTGGTGGAAATCGACTGGTTACCGCGGGAAAAGAATGAGGGTTTTCCGCTGTACAGGGGACTTGCCGGCCTGATCGCAAAACCGACCCCGTATTCGATCAAGGAAAGCCGGCTGGTGCTACGAAGTGGCGATATCCACTATTTCGATCACCCACACTTTGGTGTGGTCGCACAAATCAAGCGGGTCGAAGAAATCGAGCCGGAACTGGATGAAGACGGTAACCCGATCATCCCGGACGATGCGACGGCCGCTACATCATGAATTGACGGCTAGATCCGCTTATTTCATTAAGTAGTGGACGCCGGCGTACAAACTTAAATCAGCAATCAACGGACCGGCGCCTCAAAACACCTGATCTTCCCGTCCCTTACTCCTGGTGGCTGCCGCCCTGGTCAAACAGGCGGGCTAAAGCCCGTCTGCCTCCGCGGGCGATCGCCTCGTCCAGCGCGTCTCTCGCCTCTTCGATCGCCTGCAACGGAAATGTCCCCGGTGCTGGCGATGCACTTACCGCCCCGACGCTGACACTGACATAATGGTGAACCACCGAATGTGGGTGGTGCATACACAGGCAACTGACCTGGTCGACAAAGCGCTGTCCAAGCTGCTCACACTGAGTCTCATCCATGTTTCGAGCCATGGTTACCAGAATTTCATTCTCGAACCGGCCGGCCAGGTCGCTTGAACGCCTGGCTACCGCCTTCACGGCACTGCCAACCTGACGCAGGCAGGCGTCTGCCGCCTGCGGGCCAAAGGTGTTGCTGTACTCGGCAAATTCGTCAATCTGAATTAGAAACAGCGCAACCGTCCCGTTATCCCGAATCGCGCTGCCCCACTCGCGGGTCAGGATGCGTTCAAAATAGCGCCGCTGACACAATCCGGTCAGGCGATCGCTGCGGACCGCCGATTCAAAGTCGACCGAAGCGAGATCCTGGCTGGCAAGCTCCGGATCGTGGACCTCGCGGAAATAGACCGCGACATGGGAAACCTTTTTGCTGCGGGTCTTTATACAATTGATATGCATCGCGCCATGAATCGCGCTGCCGTCCGGCATGACGCCACTGATCAAAATATCGGTCGTCGAACCGCTTTCCAGGCAACGCTCGCAATCGGCAACGACATCCGTATTCGTAAAAATACGGGCGAATTCGTCCAGGCCGTCGTTCTGGAAATCGGATTTTGGGACGCCGGTTAGCCGGGCAAGCTCGTTATTGACAAATACGACAGGCCAGTCGTCTCGTGTCACATCGATAACGATTACGCCCTGGCCGCTGGCGTTGATGACTGCCTCCAGCGCGGTAACCGTCAGCTGCTTCACCCGTATGCTCCAGAGTTCCGATTCAAAATCAGCTCGCCAGGAACTGTCGCAAAAGTTTCTGGAAAATTCCCATTCCCTCGGCTTTTGTCGCCTCGATCTCCATATGAATACTCCCGCTGCCGATGCCCGCCGCCTGGTTCACGACAATTCCGCAACAAGCATAGGCGACACCGATTTCGCTGGCCAGTGTAGCCTCGGGCATGCCCGTCATCCCGACGATCTCGCAACCATCCCGTTTTAGCCTCTGAATCTCGGCAGCCGTTTCCAGCCGGGGACCTTGCATTACGCCATGGATTCCGTCCGGAATAATCTCGATTTCAGCAGCCGATGCTGCGGCGGATAATCGTTGCCTTAGATTTTCATCGTAAGGCGGCGAAAACTCTATATGCCGTAGACCATGCTCGGTGCCATCGAAAAAGGTCTGATCGCGCCCGTATGTGTAATCGATCAGGTCGTCCGGGATAATCAGGCTTCCGCTGACGCAACGCTTGCTGATACCACCGACGACATTGACCGCGAGTATTTGCTCCACCCCGGCATGCTGGAAAGCCCAAACGTTGGCGCGATAATTGATGAGGTGAGGTGCAATATTTTGTCCGTCACCATGGCGAGCCAGGAATATAACCGGCTCGCCGTAAAGTTGCCCATGCAGCAGGCGACTCGACGGTTCGCCAAAAGGCGTCGTTTCGTTGCTTGCGCGGGATTGCTCGAATCCCGGCAGTTCGTCCATCGCTGAACTACCAATAATTCCCAGGGCGCTCACGAAACCCTCCGGATGTGCCGATGTTTAATGGTTCCCGCTGTATTTTTCTCAAGCGTCCAGACTCAGCCCAGGTTTATTCTCGGTACTGCTGATCATCGCATTCGCTTCCTGCCAGCGTTCACTGGCAACAAGCTCATCGCGTGCCGCACAGTTTTGCCCATGCAGCCTCGTCAGACGCAACGCGCTGACGGGATTGTCATATACCGACAGTTCTTCCACAACTCCGATCGCACCGTGACGATCGTTACATAGCAGGACCATATCCGCACCGGCTGCCAGCGAGGCTCGCGCGCGATCCGGCAGGCCGCCAAGCCCGGCTGCGCCTTTCATGCTCAGGTCATCGGAAAACACGACGCCGTTAAATTGCAGTTTTCCCCTGAGCTCATCGTCGATCCAATACCGGGAAAACGACGCCGGTATCAGATCCATTCGCGGATAGACGACATGTGCCGTCATCACCCCGGCAAGACCGCGATCTGCCAGCTTTTGAAAGGGGATAATATCTTCGAGAATATCGGCATATTCGCGCCGGTCCCGCGGTAACGCCAGGTGCGAGTCGCCGCTGACCGCACCGTGACCCGGCCAGTGCTTGGCCACAGCCGCCATGCCCGCAGATTTCATACCGCGCATATAGGCGCCGGCAAGTTCGGCTACGCGGTTCGGATCGCTATGAAACGATCGGTCGCCAATCACCTCCGACAGCCCCCAGTCGAGGTCTAGGACCGGCGCAAATGAAAGATCCACGCCACAGGCTCTGAGCTCGGCTGCCATAACCCAGCCACAGCTTTCTGCAAGCAAGAGCCCTTGCTTCCGGTCCAGATCGGATTGTCTGCCAACCAGGTGGGCGGCTGGCAAGTTTGTCAGATCTTTCCGGAATCTTTGTACCCGGCCGCCTTCCTGGTCGACTGTTACGAGCAAGGCTGGGTTTCGCAAACTGTGAATATCATCGGTCAGGATTTGCAACTGGTCGGGATCCTGGTAATTCCGGCTGAACAAAATCACCCCGCCGATCAGAGGATGGACCAACAGATCGCGATCCTCGGCGGTCAATTCGGGACCTTCGATATCCAGCATCAGCGGGCCCAGCGTCACAACTTTTCCTCCCTGGGAATCGTTTCTACCGTCTCGTAAACAACGCGATCGCCTCCACATGACTGGTGTGCGGAAACATATCCATGACACCGGTCGCCTTGAAATCATATCCCAAATTCACAAGGCTGGCGGCGTCGCGCGCAAGGCTGGCGGGGTTGCACGAAACATAGACGATGCGCTGAGCCCCCACTTGCGGTAAGAACGGAATAATCTGACTGGCTCCACTGCGCGGCGGATCGAGCACAACGCAGGGGTATTTCCCGGTCATCCATCGCTCTTGGCCGGATGGATAGAACAAATCGGACGGCAAAAATTCTGCGTTATCTATGTTGTTCAGGATCGCGTTGCGGTGGGCCCGCTCGACCAGTCCCATGTCTCCTTCGATGCCGGTCACGCCGGCACAGTGCCGGGCCAGAGCCAGGCTGAAGTTGCCAAGACCGCAAAAAAGATCGAGCACCTGCTCATCGTCCTTTGGCGACAACAATTCGATCGCCAGCTCGATCATCTTCTCGTTGAGCGCCCCGTTCACCTGTATAAAGTCAACCGGCGCAAATTCCAGTTCCAGGCCGAAAGCCGGTAGCCTGTAGCGCAGCGCATCTTGCTCCTCGACAAGGGCCTGCACAGTGTCGAGACCACCCTCTTGCAGATAGAGCCGCACTTCGTAGCGCCCGGCAAATTGTCTCAGTGCATCGAGATCGTCCGGCTTTGGTGTTTCGAGAACACGAAAGACCAGTGCCGTGGCATTATCCGCAACCGCAACCTCTATTTGCGGAATCCGGTCGCAGATACTGAGCCCGTCGATTAGCTCGCAAAGCGGACGAATTAGCTCCCCGACATTGCCCGAGAGGATTTCACAGCCATCCATATCGGCGACATAGGACTTAAAAACCTCTCGAAATCCGACCAGTACCCTGCCCTTGCCTGCGACTTTCTTGACCCCCAGCCTGGCGCGGCGACGGTATCCCCACTGCGGACCGGTCAACGGCTCGAGCCAGCACTCCGGCTCCAGTTCGTATTCGGCAAGCATTTCGCGGTACCAGCCCTTCTTGAGGGCTACCTGTTTCCGGCTATCGATATGCTGCATGGTGCAGCCCCCGCAGTTGCCAAAATGCGGACAACGCGGTTCGACCCGGTGATCCGAACGCCTGAGCAATTCGACAATTTCCGCTTCGTCGAAACCTCGCCGCCGGCGCCGGCGTTTGAATGTGACCTGCTCGCCCGGCAGCGTGTGGTGCACCCTGGCCGATCGGCCAGGCACATCGGCTTCACCCCGCCCCTTGTGGTCCAGACGAATGATATCTGCGGTTTGCACGGGACGTGACGCCAGGCCACGGCTCATGAGTGGCTTCCGGATGTTTTCCAGGCGGTCAGAAACTCTGTCAGATGCGCATGACCCGATTCCGCCAGTTCTTTTTCAATCAGCGCATATTCCTTGGCGAGTTGATCTGCGTCCATGCGACCTCTGATCGTTTGAAACTGCAGATAGATGAGATAGGTGTTGAGAACATCGGTCTCGCAATAATTCCGGATTTTGGCGATCTGGCCGTCAACAAAAAATGGCCAGACCTGCTCACCGCTCATCCCCAGTTTGCCGGGAAAGCCAAGCAACAAAGCGATATCCTGCAACGGCGCCCGACCCTTTGGCTGATAGCCGGAAATGACATCCATCAGGTCGGTATGCCGCCAATGGAAACGGCTTTGGTAATTATTCCAACGGAAACTCTGGTCGTCGTCGCCGGTTTCCCAGTACCTGGGTGCACTCACCCGGTGTAGCAAACTGCGATAATGCAGGACCGGTAAATCGAAACCACCCCCATTCCATGACACTATCGTCGGCGTAAATCGCTCTATTCCGTCGAAAAAACGCGTAATGATATCTTTCTCGCCTGAATCTTCCTCCCCGAGGCTCCACACCCGAAAACCCGAACGGTTGCGCAAAGCGACCGAAATTGCCGCCACCCGGTGCTGATGCAGGGGCAAAAATTCACTGCCGGTCTTTTCCACCTGCCGGTGAAACATCGCCTGTGCAATTTCTTCGTCTCCGAGACCGTCGAGGTTGAACAGCCTGCGACCCAGATCGATGTCCGGTACGGTCTCAATATCAAACACCATGCAATCAAGCATTCGGGATTCCAGGCGCCTGACAACCCGGGTCTTTCATCAGGACTGCCATCGCCAGCACCATGCCATCCTCATCGCTCAAGGAGACAAAGCCGTCGCCGATACCCAACCGCTGGCAAACCGCGAGACCTCGTCCGGAGAAAACGATCTCCGGCTTGCCGCGGGAATCCTGAACGATGCCGACATCACGTATCCATACGCCATGGCCAAACCCGGTACCCATCGCTTTGACAACCGCTTCTTTACCTGCAAAACGCATGGCCAGAAAGCGGGCCTTGCGTTTGACCTTCCGGAACTGCTTTTTTTCCTCCGGCAATAACAGGCGATCGACAAATCGCTCACCGAAACGGCGATAAACAGCCTCAACTCGCTGCGCACTCAACAGGTCGGTGCCTATACCAAAAATCATCCGTGGCGGGCTTCCATCATCAGATGTTTCATTTCTGAAACCGCAGTGCCAAGACCATCGAAAACGGCCCTGGCAATAATCGAGTGACCAATATTCAATTCGGCAAGTTCTTTGATGGCCGCTATCGGCACGACATTGTGATAATGCAGCCCGTGACCAGCATGTACCGCCAGACCCAAACTGGCTGCCTGCGCCGCAGCGGAAACCAATCGTTGCAGCTCTCCGGGCCTCGCTTCTTCGTCGCAGTCTGCGTATGTCCCGGTGTGCAGCTCGACGACTTCAGCGCCGACCTCCATCGCCGCATCTATCTGGCGTTGATCAGGATCGATGAATAACGAGGTCCTGATGCCGTGGCTGCGCAGGCGCTTACAGGCATCCTTGATCAATGCCACCTGGGCGCACACATCGAGGCCCCCTTCGGTAGTCAATTCCTCGCGCCGCTCAGGCACCAGGCAGCAATCGGCCGGTCTCGTCCGTTCGGCGATATCCAGCATTTCCTCGGTCGCCGCCATTTCCAGGTTCATTCGGGTTTGCAGCACCCCTTTGAGGTTATCGAGATCCTGATCCTGGATATGCCGCCGGTCTTCTCGCAAATGCAAAGTAATACTGTCCGCCCCCGCCTGCTCCGCCATCAGCGCGGCATAAACCGGGTCCGGATATCGGGTGCCACGCGCCTGGCGAAGAGTCGCCACATGATCGATATTGACGCCAAGCAGAATGCCGCGCAGTTTTTTGTCATTCGCACTCACCATGAGTGCATAGAATACAGTATCTGCCTTGATTTCAGCGGTTTATCGCCCAGGTAATAATCAAGCGTATTCCGCAGAAGACGCCTTGCATCTTGCAGGCTACGTTCGTCTGTGAGGTCCTCGCTGGCCAGTGATAGCAACGAACCGCCATCATAGCTTGCCGTATTTTCCTCAACCGAAAGTTCCGCCCCGCGCTCAACCTGGTAAGTGTAGTGACGACTGGCATCCACCTTGTGATTGTCGCCGGCGGTCAGCTCCAGATTCAATCCGTAACCCAGACACTCCAATAGTCTTTTTTCGAAAATTCTCAGGGCACGGGACGGGTTTTCACCCTGATTCAGACGCTTCAGGGTGGCTTGGTATACCGCAAAAAGTTCCGGGTGGGGATCGTGTTTCTGCGTAAGGCGCAACAGAAGTTCATTCAAATAAAAGCCGGATAATAATACTGACCCTTTTAATTCAATGGCCTCACCGGAGGGCTCTACCGAATTCAAAGTTTTCAATTCACTGCGCCCGGACCAGGAAACCAGCAATGGCCGAAATGGCTGTAGCAACGCCGCCTGGCCGCCGCGCCTAGAGCGGATACCCCGTGCGACCAGCGCAACCCGACCAAATTCAGCGGTCAGCAAATCGGCGATTCGACTGCTTTCACGATAAGGCCTTTGGTGTAGTACAAACGCAGCATTCAGTTGCCCGCGTCGTCCAATGCTCACGACAACTCATACCCCATGCTTTTGACCACCATTTCATTATCCGCCCACTTTTCCTTGACCTTGACCCACAGTTCCAAGTGTACCGGTTCCCCTACAAAGCGCTTCAGGTCCCTGCGTGCCGCCTCGCCGATTTTTTTCATCATACTGCCTTTGGACCCGATCACTATTTTCTTCTGTCCGGCCCGCGCGACCCAGACCAGAGCAGAAATCACATAGCCCTTGCCACCTTTTTCAAAGCGCTCGATCTGCACCGTCGTTCCGTAGGGTACTTCCTCCTGCAACATCAGCATCAACTTTTCGCGAATAATCTCCGCGGCCCGGAATTCACGGCTGCGATCGGTAAGCTGCTCGCTGTCGAACAAAGCCGGCGATATTGGAAGGCGTGGCAGAATCTCGGCACTGAGGCCGTCCAGACCGATCGATTTCCTGGCGGACACTGGCACGATTGCGACGAAATCCGCTTTTTTGCTGAGCGTTTCAATGAATGGCAGCAACTCCTGCTTGTCCCTGATCTGATCGATCTTATTGATAACAAGAACAATGTCCCGATCGCGGCTTTTCAGAATTTCCAGCACCCGCTGATCCCGTTCATTCCAGCGTAACGCTTCCGTCATGAACAAAACCAGGTCGGCGTCGTCGAGGCCGGCTATCGCCGCCTGGTTCATTAGCCGGTTCAGATAGCTGGCGTCGCTGCGATGCAGACCGGGCGTGTCGACCAGGATCAACTGAAAATCCGACCGTGTGACAATCCCCAGAATTCGGTGCCTGGTGGTTTGCGCTTTCGGCGTCACGATGCTGATCTTTTGTCCGACCAGGCGGTTGAGCAGCGTAGATTTTCCGACGTTGGGCCGCCCTACCAGCGCGACGAAACCACAGCGAAACTCCTCAGCCATTGTCGATATTTTCCAGGACATTCGCTGCCGCGCACTGTTCGGCACGCCGCCTGCTGCTACCGGTGCCTAAACCCGACAGCTCGAGATCTGCAGCATTGCAACTGACCCGGAAAATCTGCTCGTGCGACTGTCCCAGTGTTTCCGTTACCTCGTATAAAGGCAGCGACAGCCCCCTGGATTGTAGATATTCTTGCAAGCGAGTCTTGGGGTCTTTTAGCTCGCCAGCCGCCGCATCCACCATGCGTTCGTGAAAAAGTGAGTCGATGATTTCTTCAACCGCAGTCAGGCCGCCATCGAGAAATATTGCGCCTAGCAGTGCCTCCAGGCTGTCAGCGAGTATGGAATCCCGCCGAAAACCTCCAGATTTCAATTCGCCTGAGCCCAGTTTGAGCTGCGCGCCAAGATCCAGTTCCATGGCGATCTCAGCCAGCGTTTCTCTGCGAACGAGCGCCGCGCGTCGGCGCGTCAGCTCACCTTCGCTGGCTGTCGGAAAAAAATGGTAGAGATTTTTTGCCACCAAAAACCCGAGTATCGCATCGCCAAGATACTCGAGCCGCTCGTTGTTGCGGCCGCCAGCGCTGCGGTGAGTCACCGCAGCCAGAAACAGACTCTCGTCAGAAAAGCGGTAATCGAACTTCTTGTCTAACCATTTGGCCGGCAGATCCGCCGACTGTATCACCGCACGATCTCGACAGTTTTGCTGAAATCCACGACGAAGTTAATATTCGCAATATATGGCGCTTTGTGTTCGTATTTTACGCGCAAAATATAGCCACCGGTGCCGCTGTTGCTCAGATGAATGTCCTGGACGCGAATGATCGTTACCGCTTCGATGTCAAAACGTCTCTGGATAGAACGCCTCAGCATCGCCAGCTCCACCGCCGTGCCATCGAATTCTTTCTTGGCGCCATCAAGAACCGATACAATTTTCATGTATTCCAGGTATACCGGCGTCAAGCGCAGACCTGCGAAGACCAGCATGCCCGCCAGCACCCCAATTACCAGAAACCCGAGAAAGGTCATTCCATTTTGTTTGTTGCGCATGACTCTCTCCTGTTCGTAATGCCTATTCTATTTTCTCGCCTACGCGATCCCAAAGCGGCGCATCCTCCGGGAAATTCCAGTTCATCCAGATTCTGACCGCCCGTCCAACCAACTGGGATTCGGGGATCGCGCCAACACTCTGAAACCGGCTGTCCCTGCTGTTGTCCCGGTTGTCACCCATGACAAAATAATGCCCCTCCGGTACCTGCCATTCGCCTTCCCGTTTAACTCGTTGGGGAAGCAAGAGCACCTCATGTTCGTTATCGCCAATCGACTCCTCCACCAGGTTAGCCTGATAACCAAATTTCCGGTAGGTGCCGCGCGTGACTATCGGCATCGGTTCACCATTGATATACAACCGGTTCGCGTGATAACCGATACGATCTCCGGGCAGACCAACAACGCGCTTTATGTAATTCGTATTCGGGTCCGCTGGCAGCCGGAATACAATCACCTCCCCACGCTTGGGCTTATCGACCTCAACCATCATCTTGTTTATCACTGGTAGACGTATGCCGTATGCGTACTTGTTCACAAAAATGAAATCGCCATCGAGCAGTGTTGGCATCATCGAATCGGACGGAATCCGAAACGGTTCGAAAAGGAAGGATCGGACCAGCAGGACAACTAGGATGACCGGGAAGAAGGTACGGCAATACTCGACCAGTACCGGTTCATTTTCCGAGGCGCCAATGGCTGCCCGCCTGGAACGCAAAACCAGCACGTCGAATATCCAGACGACGCCGGTAAACAATGTAGCGATCAACAAAATCAGGGCAAAATCAAAAACCATAAGGGCAACCTCTGCGTGATTCCGGGGCAGTATTGGCTATTTCTTGTCCACCTGCAATACTGCGAGAAAAGCTTCTTGCGGGATTTCCACCGATCCGATCTGCTTCATTCTCCGCTTGCCGGCCTTCTGTTTTTCCAGCAATTTTCTCTTGCGCGTAATGTCCCCACCATAGCATTTTGCGGTCACATTCTTCCTCAGCGCGCGGATCGATGCGCTGGCGATTACCTTGTTCCCGATCGATGCCTGCACGGCGAATTCGAACATCTGTCGAGGCAGAAGTTTGCGCATCTTGTCCACCACTTGCCGGCCTCGCCGATAGGCTGCGTCTCGATGCAGGATAACCGACAGGGCATCGACACATTCCTTGTTGATCTGGATGTCCATCTTGACGAGCGGCGCCACCTGAAACCGCTCAAACTGATAATCGAAAGACGCATATCCCCGGCTGACAGATTTTAAGCGATCGAAAAAATCCAGCACGACCTCGGCCAGCGGCAATTCATAGCCCAGCGATATCTGGTTGCCGAGATATTGCATGCGCGTCTGTACGCCCCGTTTTTCGACACAAAGTTTAATGACCGCACCGACATGTTTCGGTGGCACCAATATGGTTGCTGCAATAATCGGCTCACGAATCTCGCTTACGAGATTGCTATCGGGCAAGTGCGCCGGATTATCGATATGCAAGGTTTCTCCTGCGCTCGTGAGTACTTCGTAGATAACCGTCGGCGCAGTCGTTATCAGGTTCAGATCATATTCGCGTTCCAGTCGTTCCTGGATGATTTCCATATGCAGCATGCCGAGAAAACCGCAGCGGAAACCGAACCCTAGAGCGCCTGAGCTTTCCGGCTCGTAATGCAGTGCTGAGTCATTAAGACCAAGTTTCTCGAGCGCATCGCGAAAATTTTCGTAATCGTCTGATGAAACGGGGAACAAACCCGCAAAAACCCGCGGCTGAACCTTCTCGAAACCAACGAGCGGCTCTGCGCAGGGATTTTTCTCCAGCGTCAGCGTGTCACCGACCGGAGCCCCATGCACTTCCTTGATGCCGGCAATGACATAGCCGACCTCACCCGGTCCCAATTGGTCGGTGTCCGTCATTTTCGGCGTAAAACGGCCGATTCGATCCAGCTGATGGCTTCTGCCGGTCGACATGACCTTGAACTTGGCTTTTTTTCGTAAAACGCCATTGACGATGCGGACCAGCGAGACGACCCCAACATAATTATCGAACCAGGAATCGATAATCAGCGCCTGCAATGGCGCTTCCGGATCGCCTCCGGGTGGCGGCACTCTCACCAGCAACTGTTCCAACACCTCGCGCACGCCTTCGCCGGTCTTCGCACTAATTTTCAGGGCGTCACCAGCCTCGATGCCGATGATCTCCTCGATTTCCTGGATAACCCGTTCCGGTTCGGCCGATGGCAGATCCAGTTTGTTGAGCACCGGCACTACCTCAACACCCTGCTCGAATGCGGTATTACAATTGGCGACGGTCTGGGCCTCAACACCTTGTGCTGCATCGACCACCAGCAAAGCTCCTTCACACGCCGCCAGCGATCGCGAAACCTCATAGGAAAAATCCACGTGGCCGGGGGTATCGATAAAATTCAGCAGGTATTCCTTCTCATCGACGGCCAGGTAGGTCAGGGAAACTGCCTGCGCCTTGATAGTTATGCCACGCTCCCGCTCCAGATCCATAGAATCGAGGACCTGGTTCTCCATTTCACGTTCATCCAACCCGCCGCAGATCTGGATAAACCGATCCGCGAGGGTGGACTTGCCGTGGTCAATATGCGCGATGATGGAAAAATTACGGATGCGCTCGCGATCCATGCTAAAGCACGCTCCAAAAGGGCAACAGGCTGGGATTATAAACGCTGTCGGCGATGCCTGCTCGAAATTTAACCCACATATCACCATGACGGTTGCCGCAAGGGTGTCAGGAACGGAGGGCTCAGATATTTTGATGCATCGGTTGGTTGAATGCTGATTTCATTTTTTGCGCGGTCGTCTTCCGCCATGGTGACATGCGGACTACCGATAGTGACGCAGGCTCTGCACGACCAGATCGGAATCGAGATGCCCTTCGCACAGGATTTCTCCTTGGCAAAAAAGGACCGGAATCCGCACGCCGAAGCGGCGCATCAGCTCGCAATCTCCGGCGATATCGACGACCCTGACGCTGGCCCCGTGCTGGCTTAACAACGGCTCTAATTGAGCCAGCATCTCATCACAAAGACCGCATGCCTCGCGGCTGTACAAAACCAGTTCCACGCCCATGAATAGATCAGGGCTTCCTTAGGATTCCAGGATGACCGGTTGAAACCGGCTGCTGCGCGCGATCCGGTTTCTGAATACATGCAATGAGAGGAAACTGGCAAGTAAGGCAAGACCGCCGAGCAACAACGCGGGACCATCGCCGCCTAGAAAATCGCCGATCAGCGCACCGGCCATCAGGGCAAGCAAAGGCAGCAAGTACATCAGGCAGGCGGCGCCAAGCAAGGCCCCCTCGGAAATGCCAAGCTGGACCTGATCGCCTACGCTGATGCCATCGAGCACCGGTACGCGTAACTGAAACAGCCGATCCCCAAGCAACCTGCTGAGCAGACCGCCTCCGCAACCCTTACCCTGGGCGCAGCGCTCACAACCCGCACGAGATTTACAACTGACCCAGGCAAACGAGTCGGCGATACGAATCACGCAACCGCTTTCCCTGATCATCAGTTTACGGTGTACCTGCTACTACAGAACTGGCGATATTGCGGACAGTGACCGGCGGTACTTCACCGATGGCGGTTACCAGGTGCTCTTTGACCAGCAAGGTGTATGCATTGGCCGCACCCATCCTGGATGGTCCGCTGCGTGGTTTCTCATCCGGTCCCGGCTTTTCCACGAAGACCGACACGGAAGCCAGGCCATCACTAAAGACCATGTGGACGACCGGTTGCGTTGCCTGCGACTGACTGTCCAGGCGATACACTGCCAGGACGAAGCCCGCAGGCAGATTGTCGGCTCGCCACGCCTGTTCCACATTGGCCAGCGTTTGCTTCGCCTTATGCTCTGGATAGCTCCAACGGTAACCGGTGGCGTCTACGCCGGACATCACGGCGGTTTCAGGAATTTCATCCGGAAATTCGATACTGGCAAACCTCATCTGCTCTATGATTTGCCCCTGGCCACCACGTACCTGAGAGATCAGTGGCAGGCCAGTCTGCTCGTCCAGCCACAATCGGTAGCCATAGCGAAAATGATCCTTGGGGTTAACATCGATGATAATGACGACACGGTTTAACACGCTCTTGCCGGTTTTTACGCTGAGCAGATAGTTTCTCAACACCTCTTCGCTTAGCGCAGGGACTGCGCCCAACAAAGGCTGGTGCCCGATTCTTTTCTCCACGACCACGGACTCCGAATCGGGGAAAAAACAGACGACCTCATCGCCGCTGGATATGATTTCACGGCCAACGTCATCCAGTGCTATCAGCCTCTCTACGGCGCGGCCGTCATGTACGCGGTGGATGACTTTCATCGGGTCGACCTGGCCATCACGAAGACGGACGAAAACACCCTGATAATTCAGGGTGTTTAGTGCCTGATCCATTTTGCGCAGCCAGTCGACGGCTTCTTCGGCCGGCACCGCGAATGGCGCCAGACACAAAAATACCAGCCATCGAAGCCTGCGCGTCCTGATCATTGACTGAAACTCTCGTCCTTCGGCTCCGCCGCCGCGTCTTCCTGTTCCTTGGCGTCGGCAGTAGCGTCCTCCTGGCCGATAATCTCATACAGGACATTTCGCCGTACCGGAGACGGTGAAAACTCGCTGTGATCCATCAGGTAACCCGCCAGTCTTGCCGAAACACGTGGCTCGCGGCTGATCGATCCTGAATCGGGCGGCACCGTGTAACTGGCGGTCTCCGCGATATTCGTCGATTCACTTCCCGGCATTAAACCCGCGCCCGGCAGGTTGATGATTGCCATCGCCGCGACACCGGCCGCAATCGCGAACCCAACCAATGGCCGGATAATTCTGTGATTGCCGATGCCTGGACCACCCTCGTGCGTAACCTCATCACCCAATTCGGCGCGCACTCTGCCGGACAGGTCGATAGCCAGAAAATCGTTTATGCCTGCTCGCATCGCGTCGCCAATCAGCGAGTAGCGGCC
>JAPUGL010000171.1 GCA_027292775.1 Gammaproteobacteria bacterium
CCGAAGGCGTGCCGCGCAGTTTCAATTTGAATAGCAATGAAATACTGGAGGCGCTGCAGGAACCGCTGCAGGGCATAGTTGGGGCGGTCAAGGCGGCTCTCGAACAGACCCCGCCTGAACTGGGCTCCGATGTCGCCGAGCTTGGCATTGTGCTGACCGGCGGCGGCTCGCTGCTGCGGGATATCGACAAGCTGCTGACCGAGGAAACCGGCCTGCCGGTCGTCATCGCCGACGATCCAATGACTTGTGTTGCCAGAGGCGGTGGAATCATACTGGACATGGTTGACGAACATGGCCCGGGAGCCCTTGGCCTGGAATAGATCCGGCTGTTGGCCGGGTGATGAGGTGAGCACACGGCCTTGGCAGGATTGAAGCCGACAGATGTATTGCCCGGTCGCGGCCCGGCGCTGGGCACGCGGCTTTTTCTGCTGCTGGCCTGCTCCATATTGCTGATGGTCCTCGACAGCCGCGAAGATTATCTCCAGTACATACATTCGAAACTCAATATCGTCGTTTACCCGATCCAGGCGGCGGTCGATCTGCCGTTCTCGCTCGCCGACTGGGCATCCACCAGCCTGGCCAGCCGGCGCCGCTTGCTGGCGGAAAACCAGGATCTGCGCCGCCGCCAATTGCGCAGCGATGCCAGCGTGCAAAAAATGATCGCCATCGAAGCGGAGAACGCCAGGCTGAGGGCGCTGATGGATACCGCCGCTTTGATGTCGGATCGCACGATGGTTACGGAGATCATGGCCATCGACCTGAATCCCTACCGCCGCCTGCTGACCATCAACAAAGGAAGCAGCGCGGGGGCCTATCGGGGGCAGCCGGTGGTCGACGCATTCGGCATCGTCGGCCAGATCAGCGACCTTGGCCCGCTGAGTTCGCAGGTACTGCTGATCAGCGACCCCGAACATGCGGTGCCGGTGGAAGTCAATCGCAACGGCCTGAGGACCATTGCGGTCGGAACCGGTGATGCGCAAATCCTGAATCTGCCGTTCCTGCCTAAAAACGCTGATATCAGGCTCGGCGACCTACTCGTAACGTCGGGGCTGGGTGGCGTGTTTCCGGCGGGTTATCCGGTTGCGGAGATCAACAAGATCGAGATCGATCCGAGCCGGCCATTTGCCCATATCGAGGCGGCGCCGGCGGCAGAACTGGACAAGGTTCGCGAACTATTATTGATCTGGCCTGGCGACGAGCAAGTCCAATGAGACCCGTCTTCAGATTCGATGGTTTTATATTCACCAGTCTGATCTCCGGACTGATACTGACGATCGCACCGCTACCCGATGCAATTGACGCCTGGCGCCCAGCCTGGCTCGCCATGCTGGTGCTGTACTGGACTCTTGACCAGCCCGAGCGTTTCGGGCTGCTTGGTGCGTGGTTGGTCGGTATTGCCATGGACACATTGACCGGCACGCTACTCGGTCAGCACGCGCTGGCCCTGATGGTTATCGCGTTCATCAACCTCAAACTGCATCTGCGAATTCGCGTATTTCCGAAGGGGCAGCAGGCGCTGGCCATCCTGATGCTGGTCCTGGTTTACGAATTTCTACTTTTCTGGGTCGATGGCGTCGCCGGATTTACCACCAGCGGCATAGCCAGATGGCTGCCGGTCCTGTCCAGCGCCGCGTTGTGGCTTCCCGTTGCCGCCTTGCTGAAAGGGGCGATGGTCCTCGCCCGCCGGGCATAATCCATGCTGTATCGCGAACCGCTAAAAGACACCTGGGCCGAGCAACGGCTGTTCAATAACCGGATCGTCTGGGCGCTCACCGGCCTGGTCTTGTTGACCGGCCTGCTGGCCAGCCGGTTGATCAACCTGCAGGTCGTCGAATATCAACGCTACGCCGACTTGTCTCACGGCAACCGAATCCGGATCCAGCCGCTGGCGCCGACCCGCGGCATAATCTTCGACCGCAACGGCGTCGTCATGGCGGAGAATCTGCCGGCCTACCAGATGGTGCTGATCCCTGAGCAGGTATCTGATCTCGAGGGAACGCTGGAACGGTTGACCGAGCTGAAGCTGATCGATGAGGAGCAAAAACAACGCTTTTTTAAGCGCAAACGCAGTAAAAGAAGTTTTGACGCTGTGCCTTTGCGATACCGCCTGAACGACGAGGAACTGGCAAGACTTTCGGTCCACCGGCATGAGCTGCCGGGCGTCGATGTGCAGGCCGCACTGGTCAGAAGTTACCCGCTGGGATCCAGCGCCGTGCATGTGCTGGGCTACGTCGGCGCCCTTTCGGAATCCGATTTGCAGCGAGTTGAGGCGAGCCGATATGCCGCAACCAGCCACATCGGAAAAAACGGTATCGAGCATCATTACGAAAAGCGGTTGCATGGCGAACCGGGCAACCGACAGTTGCTGGTAAACGCGCAAGGCCGCGAGATGGATGCGAAAGGCAGTACCCGTGAGGAACTGGTACGCAACCGCAAGGAACCAATTCCGGGCAGCGACCTGATTCTCAGCCTGGACAGCGAGCTGCAGACGACCGCCGAATCCGCGCTTGAGGGACGCCGCGGCACCGTAGTCGTCATCGACGTCACCAACGGCGATATTCTCGCGCTGGTCAGCCAGCCCGGTTTCGACCCGAACCGGTTCAGCGCCGGTGGCATGAGCAATGAAGAATACCTGGCCCTGCAAAACGACGCCGACAAACCGCTGTTTAATCGCGCACTCAGCGGCAATTACCCGCCCGGATCGATAGTAAAGCCATTTATTGCATTGGCGGGCCTCGAGTACCGCGCGGTCACCCGCGGACAGAGTATTCTTTGTGAGGGTTATTACTCCATCCCAGGCAACGAGCATCGCTACCGCGACTGGAAAAAAGAAGGTCACGGCGTGACCAATATGCACGACGCAATCACCGAATCCTGCGATGTTTTTTTCTATATGCTGGCAATGGAACTGGGTATTGACCGTATCCATGCGATGCTGGCCGATTTTGGTTTTGGTGAACCAACCGGGACGGATCTTCCGAACGAGAAAAGTGGTTTACTACCATCGCGGGGCTGGAAGCGTGACGCCTTTTCCAGGCGCTCCGACCGAATCTGGTTTCCCGGCGAGACCGTAATCACAGGTATCGGCCAGGGATACATGCTGGCCACACCTCTGCAACTCACGCACTTCACGGCGACTATGGCGACGCGTGGCAAGCGGTTCAAACCGAGGCTGGTTACCGCTTTTCGCGATCCACTGAGCGGTGAGACCACCGAGATTCCGCCGCAAGAACTGGCACCGGTCGAACTATCGGACGACCGGCACTGGGACGATATTCACCGGGCCATGGGGGCGGTGATGAACACCCCGCGCGGAACCGGCTGGTCGGCGTCGCTGGGCGCTGCATACAAGATGGCTGGCAAATCCGGTTCCGCACAAGTATTCAGCGTTGGCCAGGAAGAAGAGTACGATGAGGAGGAAATCGACGAACGTCTGCGCGATCACGCGCTGTTCGTGGCATTCACTCCGTTGGAGAATCCACAGATAGCCATTTCCGTTCTGGTCGAAAACGGCGGCAGCGGCGGCAGAGCGGCCGGACCGGTGGTCCGGAAAGTCCTCGACGCCTGGTACCAGGGACAAAACCCGTGATTTTTTCGGAGGCCGAACAGTTCCGACCCTATCGCGCGATGAGTTTCCCGGGGCGCATCCTGCGCAAGCTATGCATCGACGGCCCGCTGCTGATTGCCTTGCTGTTGCTGGCCGGCGCCGGCCTGTTCGTGCTGTACAGCGCAGGCGGTCAGCAAACCGACCTGGTTGTCCGGCAACTGTTCAGGGTTGGCGTTGCACTCACCGCCTTGCTGATGGTGGCCCAGATACCGCCAAAATACCTGCGTATGTGGTCTCCATGGTTGTACCTGGCCGGCATGATAATGCTGATACTGGTGCTGGTCACGGGCGCCAGCGGCAAAGGAGTGCAGCGCTGGCTCGATCTCGGCCTGATCCGCTTTCAACCCGCAGAAATCATGAAGCTCGCAGTCCCAATGATGGCCGCGTGGATATTGCACGACCGGCGTCTTCCTCCCGGCGCCAAGGACCTGTTAAAGCTGCTGGTCATCATCATGCTTCCCACGATCCTTATTGCAAGGCAGCCCGACCTCGGGACCGCATTGCTGATATGTGCGTCGGGTATCCTGCTGGTCCTGCTCGCCGGCCTGTCCGCCCGATTCATTCTCCTGACCGGCGGACTCGCGATGGCTGCGCTGCCAGCCCTCTGGTATTTCATGCTGGATTATCAGAAACAACGCGTTCTGACCTTTCTCAGCCCGGAAGCAGATCCGCTCGGGTCCGGGTATCACATTATCCAGTCGAAAATCGCGATCGGGTCCGGGGGCGTATTTGGCAAAGGCTGGCTGAATGGATCACAGGCCCATCTGGAGTTTTTGCCCGAACGATCGACCGATTTCATTTTCGCCGTACTGGGCGAGGAATTCGGACTGCTTGGGCTGTTGTCGATACTCGTCGCTTATCTTTTTGTCGTCGGTCGCGGCCTGTACATCGCCGTACACGGGCAGGACACGTATAGCCGCCTGCTCGCCGGGTCAATCAGCTTGACATTCTTTGTTTATGTTTTCGTCAATGCCAGCATGGTCACGGGGCTGTTGCCCGTCGTCGGGATTCCTCTGCCGCTGGTTAGTTATGGCGGAACCTCGATGGTGACCCTCATGGTGGGTTTCGGTATGCTGATGTCTTTCCAGACGCATCGAAAACTGCTGCCAACGTGACCCGATCATTGATACCAACGCTCGCCAGACCTGACAAAATCGGTTTTCGTCTCTGCATTTTTATTGTCTTCCTGGTGCTGGTTGCGCCGGCTCGTGCCCTCGACATCGAAAGAGCGGACATACGTGAATTTATTCAGGAAATGCAACGCGATCATGGGTTTGATGACGAACAACTGGCACGCTGGCTCAGCCAGGCGGAATCCAAACCGGGCATCATCGAACTGATCAGCCGGCCGGCGGAAAAAGTGATGCCTTGGCATGAGTACCGGCAGATATTCCTGACCGGTGAACGTATAGAACGCGGCAAGGACTTTTACCGAAACAACCTGGCGGCGATCCTGTCGGCAGAGGATACCTCCGGCGTTGAAGCGGAAATTATCGCGGCCATCATCGGTGTGGAAACCTATTATGGCGACCGTCCGGGCAAGAACAGAATCATAGACGCACTCAGTACGCTGGCCTTCGATTACCCACCGCGGCAACAATTCTTTCGCCGGGAGCTGGTCAAATTCTTCGAGTTGGCCCGCAAGCAGGATATAGACCCGCTCACACCCGTAGGATCCTATGCGGGCGCCATGGGAATGCCGCAGTTTATGCCCAGCAGTTACCTCGCTTTTGCAGAGGATGGAGATGGCGACGGCAAGAAGGATATCTGGAACAACGTCGCCGATGTCGCCGCGAGTGTCGGGCATTACCTGGTACACCACGGGTGGAAAAGTGAGGCCATCATTGCCGTTCCGGCAAAAGTCCCGCCGGATATGGCGACCGCGGCGCCCGGAAAAGCGCTTCGCCTGAATACCACCGTGTGCCAGCTCCGCAAACTGGGTGTGCAGTTCGACAGCGCACAAATGGATGACGATACACCGGCAGTGCTGATTCAACTGGAAGACGAAGACGGGCCGGTGTTCTGGGTCGGGTTTGCCAATTTCCACGCGATTACGCGTTACAACCGCAGCCGCATGTATGCGATGGCCGTTTTTGAGCTTGCCTATGAAATCAATGAACGACGGCGGACAAGCTCTGAATAGGTTCGCGCAATTTTTGCTAAACATCGCCCTGGCATTGGCTCTTTCCGCCTGCGCGGGGCATAAAGACGGCGCGCCGTCCACGCTGAAGTCACCAGGGCAGATTCGGGAGGTCATACCGAAAGCCGAATCCAGGAGCGCCAGCGGCAATCCATCGTTCTACGAAGTACGCGGGAAACGCTATTACGTGCTGGATGATGCCAACGGTTACCGGGAAAGAGGCGTAGCTTCCTGGTATGGGAAAAAATTCCATGGCCGTCCGACGGCGTCCGGCGAACCATACGACATGTACGCAGCATCCGCCGCCCACAAAACGTTGCCGTTGCCGGCATATGCGCGGGTGACCAACCTGGAAAACGGCCGCAGTATCATCGTTCGCATCAACGACCGCGGCCCGTTCGTGGAAAACCGCCTGATAGACCTTTCATATGGCGCAGCCCTGCAGCTGGACATGATCAAGAACGGAACCAGTTTCGTCGAAGTCAAGGTCATTACACCAAGATCCCCAAGCCGAAAACCAAACAATGGAACGAGCAGGCCGACAGATGAAGCAGACGCCCTTTTTGTGCAGGTTGGCGCGTTTGGCGACCACCGCAACGCGGCCCTTCTGCGATCCATGTTGCTCAATGCCGGCGTGGCCGATGTAGCAATCCGCAAGGGTCACATAAATGGACGGCCCGTTTACCGTGTCAGGATAGGCCCCGTCACAAGCGTGGAGGAATTTGATGCCACCGTCGCACGGGTTAGCGAACTCGGCGTCAACGACGCCTATCTGGCAACTGAATAAGCCAACCGTTTTTTTGAGCGCGGTTCACCTGCAAAGCTGTCAACTCCGCTTCAGCCGAATTACAATTCATTTTTCCACCAGACAAGTACTGTTTCCAGGAAGGAACCATGAACAGAAAATCGCAAGGACTCCTGTCATTTGTTCTATTGGCGCTGATCACCCTTCCGGTGGCCGCGCAAAACACACCGATCCCCGCTGCGCCGGCGATCAACTCGACAGCATGGATTCTGATGGAAGCGCATACCGGATTCGTGATCGGGGAAAAAAACCCGAACCGGCATATCGAGCCGGCTAGCATCACCAAAATGATGACTGCGTTTGCGGTTTTCAATGAACTGGCAAACGGCGATATTTCGCTAACCGACAAAGTGCAGGTCAGCGAGAAAGCCTGGCGCACACCCGGCTCGCGGATGTTTATCGAGGTAAATAGCCAGGTTTCGGTCGAGAAACTGTTACAGGGCATGATCGTTCAGTCGGGGAACGATGCGAGTGTGGCGCTGGCCGAATATGTTGCCGGTAACGAGGAAACTTTTACGGCGATGATGAACCAGTACGCGGTACAGCTCGGCATGGTCAATACCAACTTTTTGAACAGCACCGGCCTGCCGGCGAAGGACCACTACACTTCGCCGCGTGACATCGCGTTACTGGCCCGGGCCTTGATCGAGCGGTTCCCGAACTATTACCGCTGGTATTCGCAAAAAGAATATACCTACAACGGAATTACCCAGCGCAACAGGAATGCCCTGCTTTGGCAGGACGAAACCGTTGACGGAATCAAGACCGGACATACCGAATCGGCCGGTTATTGCCTGGTATCGTCGGCAAGCCGAGGCCCGATGCGGCTGATATCGGTGGTTATGGGGACACCAAGTTCAAGGGCGCGCAGCGATGCCAGTCAGGCGCTGCTTAATTACGGCTTTCGCTTTTTTGAAACCCATGAATTGTATGTCGCCGGTCAGAGTGTGAACGATATCAGAGTCTGGAAAGGAACCCGGGAAAGAGCTGGCCTGGGTGTAAAACAGGGGCTTTTCATCACCATCCCGAGGGGCCGTTACAACGACCTGCGGGCGGAGATGGACCTGCCACCGCAGATTCTGGCCCCGCTCAGTACCGAACAAGCAATCGGCGAAATACGGGTCTTACTGGACGACCATTTGATCGCGCAACAACCGCTGTACCCACTGACCGACATTCCGCTGGGCGGTTTCTTCGACCGTGCGATTGATGAAATCAAGCTTTGGTTCCACTGACTGGAAACGCAAACAATGAGCGAACAACACCAGCTGTGTTTTCTAAATGGCGAGATGTTGGCGTTGAGCACGGCGAAGGTATCGGTACTGGACCGGAGTTTCCTGTTCGGTGACGGCGTGTACGAGGTAATCCCCGTTTATGACGGTCAGCCGTTCGTCCTCGATACCCATCTGCAAAGGCTGGCCAACAGCCTGTCCGCGGTTCGCATGCCTTGCGATTTCGATTTCGCCGGCCTTGTTACACGGCTGATCGAAGAAAATGGCGGCGGTGACATGGCGATCTATATCCAGGTCAGCCGCGGTGCGCCAAAGGAAAGAAACCATTTGATTCCGGCGGACCTCGAAGCCACCGTGTTTGCGATGACGCAGGCTTTCCCGGCGCCATCGGAAAGGGCAATGAAGACAGGTATTTCGGCGGCAATCTGCGAGGATTTTCGCTGGCAACGCTGCAACATCAAGGCGACATCGTTGCTGGCCAATGTGCTGCTCCGGCAACAGGCCAGCGACCAGGATGCAGATGAAGCCATACTCGAAAGAGACGGAATGATTACCGAGGGCTCCTCAAGCAGTGTATTCGCGTTGATCGATGGCATATTGCGCACACCCGAGGACGCGCCAATATTGTTGCCCGGAACAACGCGCGACCGGGTCATAGATGTCGCCTGCGACCTGGGCATAGAGGTAGTCAGCCGGGGAATCAGCAAGGCTGAATTGTACCTGGCGGACGAGGTCTGGATCAGCAGTGCGCTGCGCGAGGTTATGCCGGTTACGCGGCTGGATGGCCGTGCGGTCGGAGATGGATTGCCGGGACCGGTCTGGAAAAAAGTTTACCGGGCTTTTCAAATTGCCAAAAGAACCTGCTGACACATTACTCGAGTTTCCCTGTGATTTTCCCGTCAAGGTCATGGGAAAGTTTTCCGACGATTTTGAGGCGCTGGTCAGGGAGATTACCGAGCGTCATGTCGGCGCGCTGCCGGAGGGCGCGGTCAGTTCGCGGCCAAGCAGTAACCAGCGGTTTGTCGCGGTCACAATCGTGATCAAGGCGGAAAGCAAGCAACAGCTGGATGCGCTGTATCTGGAACTGACCTCCACCGAGCAGGTCCTGATGGTATTATGAACCAGCCGGGCAATGTCGTTATCAAGCGGCTGGGGCTGGTCGAGTACGAGCCCACCTGGCGAGACATGCAGACCTTTACCGATCGTCGCGACGCGCAGACGGCGGATGAAATCTGGCTCCTGCAGCATCCACCGGTTTACACCCTGGGTCTGAATGGCAATCCGGAACATTTGCTGGCGCCGGCCGATATTCCTGTTATTAATATCGATCGTGGCGGGCAGGTCACTTATCACGGCCCGGGACAACTGGTGGTTTATCCATTGATCGACTTGCGCAGACAGAGCCTCGGCGTCCGCGAACTGGTAAGTGCGCTGGAACAGTCGATTATCGACCTGGCCACGGACTATGGCATCGAAGCGAATTCCAGGGCGGACGCGCCGGGAGTTTATGTCGATGGCAGGAAACTGGCCAGCCTCGGGCTGCGGATTCGCCGCGGCTGCAGTTATCACGGCCTGGCTTTCAATATCGACATGGATCTCGAGCCTTTCAGCCGCATCAACCCCTGCGGGTTCGAAGGCCTCGAAGTGACTCAACTGAAGGACCTTGGTGGACCCTCCGATCCCGAGCAGGTCGCGGTCGAGCTTGAACCGTATTTGCTGAAGCGCCTAAAATACAAGCCTTGATCTGATTCAGACTGATGGATAAAACCAGCGTGCCTCAATTCCAGACTCCGATACGCCCACGGCTCGAGCCGGGGAAGAAACTCAGCGCCGCAGAAAAAATGGCGCGCATCCCCGTGAAAATCGAAAAAACGGTGACGCCGCTGCGAAAGCCCCCATGGATCAGGGTCAAGGCGCCGACCTCGGATGCAGTCGCAAAAATCAAAGCCATGTTGCGCGACCAGAATCTGCATACGGTCTGCGAGGAAGCCAGCTGCCCCAATCTTGCCGAATGTTTTAGCAACGGCACGGCAACATTCATGATCATGGGCGACGTGTGCACACGGCGCTGCCCGTTTTGCAATGTTGGTCACGGCCGGCCGGCGCCGTTGGACCAGCAAGAACCAGAGCACCTGGCGCAAACCATACATGACATGAAACTGCGCTACGTGGTTATCACTTCGGTGGACCGAGACGACCTTAGAGACGGAGGCGCAGAACATTTCGTTCGCTGCATCCGCGCGATCCGCGAAAAATGCCCGGGCATCCGGATTGAAATCCTGGTCCCGGATTTCCGCGGCCGTATGGAGGTCGCGCTGAAACTTATGCATGTCAGCCCGCCGGATGTTTTCAATCACAACCTGGAAACCATCCCGCGTCTTTACCGCAAGGCGCGGCCGGGCTCTGACTACCAGCATTCACTCAATCTGATCCGCGAGTTCAAGGCCGCGCATCCGGCCATACCCACCAAGTCAGGTTTGATGGTCGGTCTCGGCGAAGAACTGGACGAGGTACGGGAAGTCATGCGTGACCTGCGCGCGCACGATTGCGAGATGCTGACGATCGGCCAGTATCTGCAACCGACCCTGTATCATTTGCCGGTCAGCCGCTATGTTACGCCGCAGGAGTTCCGGGAACTGGAAGAAGACGGCTACGCGATGGGCTTTACCCATATCGCCAGCGGTCCACTGGTCAGGTCTTCATATCACGCCGACGAGCAGGCGGACGGAACCTTCGCCAGCGCTCAACACTAAACGATTAATTGCTCAGGCCCGGATTAATCATGAATAAGCCGGGCTAGCGCCGCGAGCCGCTCAGGCGTTCCAACATCCATCCACCTGCCGGAATAATGCAACCCGGAAACCTGACCGCTGCCCATCGCCTCCTTTAGCACCGGGATCAGGGAAAACGCGCCACCAGTGTAGTCCGCAAATAATTCGGGCCGGTACACCCCGATTCCCGAGAACGTCATTCGCGGCCCCAGTTCGCTGTCGTCACAAACCCGCCCATCCGCGAGCACAAAATCACCCGACTTGTGATGTGGCGGATTGTCGACCAGCACCAGATGCGCCAGGTCGTGGTCCGCCAACGCCAGGCTACCAAGTGGAAACTCGCTCCACACATCGCCATTGATCACCAGGAACGGATTCGGTCCCAGCATGGGCAAGGCGCGAAAAATTCCACCACCGGTCTCCAGCGGCGGATGCCCCTCCTCTGAAAAATGCAAAGTCAGATTCCAATCGTGGCCGTCAGCCAGCGCATCGCGAATTTGATCACCCAGCCAGGACAGGTTGATTACCACATCCTTGATGCCCGCTCTGGCAATCGCCTCCAGGTGATAATGGATCAACGGATGGCCGGCTACTTCGAGCAGCGGTTTTGGAGTGCCATCGGTCAGCGGCCGCATCCGCTCGCCGCGGCCCGCGGCCAGAATCATCGCTTTCATGAGGCAGCGATCTCCAGCGCCGGCAGAATACGCTCTCGAATCAGAGTTTGCAGGAATACGAGCTTCGGTTCGCCAGACCCTACTTCGATGATGTGTTTCAGCGTACGCGGTATATCGCCCAGGTAAGACGACTTACCGTCACGATGCCAGAGCCTCGCAAAAATACCGCTGGCTTTCAGATGACGTTGTACACCCATCAGGTCGAAGTGATGCAGAAATTCAGCGGACCGCGGCAAAGGAATTCCCTGCTTGGAGGCCTGGCGCCGGTAGTCTGCGATCCAGCCCAAAACCCGCTCACGCGGCCAGCTCAGATAACAGTCTTTCAGTAACGAGACCAGGTCATACGTGAGCGGGCCGCGAACTGCGTCCTGAAAATCCAGCACGCCCGGCGGTTGTTCGCACCACATCAGGTTTCGCGAATGGTAATCACGGTGCACAAATACGCTCTCTTCACCGAGCGCGGACGCGCAAAGGTATTCGAAACATTCTTGCAGTTTTTCTGATTCCTGCGATGTCAGGCTGATATCCAGATGGGCCGCGAGCAACCAGTCTTTGAACAAAGCCATTTCCTGCATCAGCAGCGCCCGGTCATAAGATGGCAGTCGATCCAGACCCGGGCGACAACCCGACTGCATGGAAACAAGCGCGGTAATTGCCGGCTGATAAAGCGTATCCGGATCAATTTCCCCGTTCAATTGCTGAAGATAGGTTGCCGAACCGAGATCGCCGAGCAACAGGAAACCATGCTCCAGGTCGGTAGAAAAGATGCGGGGCACATTGACGCCGGAATCCGCGAGCATATGTGCAACCTGCACAAATGGCCGGCAGTCTTCCTGTTCAGGCGGGGCATCCATAACGATGTAGCTGTTCTGTCCTGCCCACACCCTGAAATAGCGCCTGAAACTGGCGTCCCCGGATGCCGGTTCGATGGTCCCTGCATCGATACCCGTAATCGCGGTTTGGCTACCCAGCCATAATCTCAATAGTTCCAGTCTTTCGGGCACAAAATCTCCTGACTGCGGTCCACTCGTTTGACCGGGCATTGTAATTGAAGGCGATAGCTATCTGTGCCATTGTAACGGCCGCCCAAGCGCGGAGCATTGAGATTCTGAATATCGGCTTCAAGCATCTGGCCTGGTTGGGGATGTTGCTGGCCACTGCTGCCACCGCCGACGAGACCCTGTGTACTATCCCGCCGCTGGATTCCCCACCGGAATCGCTGGCGCCTGGCTATGAACAGCAAACGGATGGGCAGGTCAAATTTCGTGCCCGCGAGGGCCGCGTGAACCGCGACGGTAAAATCACCGTTACGGGCGACGTCGAAGTCAGGATGGGCGAGCGATATATCCACACCAACCAGGCAGAGTACGACCCGGAAACAGAATCTTTCAGTATCAGTGGCGACTTTCAGTATTGGGAACCGGGCGTGAGTATTTCCGGTTCCGAGGGGCGCATCAGCGGGACCGGCGAAAACATCACCTTTGCAGGGTCCGAATTCGTCCTTACCGAGAGACCGGCCCGCGGTTCGGCCAGCGAGGTAACCATAAGCGAAGGCCAATTGCTTATGGGGGACATCGTCTATACGACATGCCCGGAAGGCAACAACGACTGGACAATGCGGGCCAAGTCGATGGAAATCGATCAGGAAAAGGGTTGGGGCTCGGCACGCAACGTGCAGATTCGATTCGGCAAGATCCCGGTATTTTATTTCCCATACCTTTCCTTTCCGGTCTCCGATAAACGCAAGTCAGGACTTCTGATTCCGGTTTTTGGCAGCACCGAACGCAGCGGCACGGAATTAGGCATCCCTTACTACTGGAACATCGCGCCAAATTATGATCTCACTTACACACCGATGTTCATGAGTGACCGGGGACTGCAAAACAACTTTGATTTTCGTTATTTGAGCGGCAAGAGTCGAGGGACCATCGAATTTGCGTACCTGGGCAATGACAAACGACGCCGGCAGGCCAGCCTGCAAGACACCCGAAGCTACGGCATATGGCAGCACAATACGACCTGGAATAACGGCTGGCGGGCAACCACCCATATAGAGGACGCGTCCGACCAGGCTTATTTCGAGGATTTCGGCCGCGACATCGACACCACCAGCAGAACCCATCTCGAACGCAACATTCAGCTGGATTACGCCAGCGATAATTGGTGGATATCCACCCGCGCACAGAATTTTCGCACCATCGACCCAACACTGGCGGACGATGAATTGCCATACGAACGGCTGCCCCAGTTACTGGTTCGCGGTCGGGGCCATGCCGGCCTGTCTGCCCTGGACTGGCAACTGGATGCCGAATTCGTGAATTTCTACCGCGATACCGGCGTGACCGGTACCCGGCTGAATTTGAGGCCTGGTCTTTCCTTTACGTTTGGCGGGCCCAGCTATTACCTGTCCCCGAGCGTTGCCTGGGACTACACGGCGTACGATCTCGATGACACCGCGCCAGGCCAGGATCGGAAACCGACCCGTTCGACGCCCATATATACCCTGGACGGTAGCCTGATTTTCGAGCGCGCGGTGAAAAGCAAGAACGGGTACGTCCAGACCCTGGAGCCACGAATTTTCTATGCGCATATTCCGTTTCGCAACCAGAACAATCTGCCGGTGTTTGACAGCCAGATGCCAACCTTCAACACGGTGGAACTGTTTCGGGCCAACCGCTTTGTCGGGATTGACCGCCTGGGTGAAACCGACCAGGTCAGCATCGGTGTTACCACCCGTATTCTGGATGAGAGCCAGGGCCGCCAGGTCCTATCAGCAACCCTGGGCCAGGCTTTTTTTCTCAGCGACCGCCAGGTGACCCTGCCCGGCCAGCTGCCCCTCACCTCCAGTAGCTCGCAGATAGTCGCAGAACTGGACCTCGCGCTGTATCGCAAGTGGAACCTGGACCTGGTTTATCAATGGGATCCGGAAACTGACGCCACCGCGATCTCGCAGTTTCGCGTGCAATACCTGCCGACCCGCTCCAGCGTGATCAACCTGACGCATCGTTACCAGAAGGGCGTGTTCGAAGAATCCGATTTCTCGTTCGTCTTGCCTTTTACCAGTCGCTGGAAACTGCTTGGGCGACTCAACTACTCACTGTTGGAGAACGCAACGCTGGAACGGGTGATCGGGCTTGAATACGAAAGCTGCTGCTGGGGGCTGCAGCTGGTTTCCAGAAAGTTTATTTCGAGGCGATCAGGACAATCCGACAGTTCTTTCATCCTGCAGATCGAACTCAAGGGACTCAGTAAAATTGGCAGCCGTGCCAGCAATGTTTTAAAAAATGGTATCCTTGGATACCCGGACAATTGATAAACAAAAATGCATTGTAAGAAATTTATTGCCCTGACCGGCATCGCCTGCCTGACGCTGGCGACCGCGATTCAGGCTCAAAACCGGCAGCTTAGCGACAAGGGTCAGCTTCTCGACCGCATCGTGGCTGTGGTCAACGATGGCGTCGTGCTGCAAAGCGAACTCGACAGACAAATGGTCCTGGTCCTGGCAGACCTGCAGCGGCGAGGAACCAAATTGCCGCCAATCAACATCATCAAGCAACAGGTACTGGACAGGCTCGTCGTCAGAAAAATTCAGTCCCAGTTTGCAGCCATGAGCGGCATCGCTGTTTCTGATGTGATACTGAACTCCTATCTTGAAACTATCGCTCAGCGCAACGATGTTTCTTTCGCCGAGCTGCCGGCGGAACTGGCAAAAAGCGGTGTCGACTACCGCCAGTACCGCGAAGAAATGCGCGAAGAGATAACCATCGATCGTCTGAGGCAGCGTGACGTCCTGCGCCGCATCCGGGTTTCACCGAAAGAGCTCGAACAGCATCTGGAAGCGCAGAGGGTTGCCGAGAGCGCCAGCAATGAATTCCTTCTATCGCATATTCTGATTTCGGTTTCGCCGTCGTCGACGCCGGACACGGTGAGACAGCTGGAGGAAAAGGCAACCGATATTTACCGCCGGCTTCAGTCGGGTGAGGATTTCTGTGAACTGGCACTGGCCTACTCGGACGGACAACAGGCACTGGAGTGCGGAGATCTGGGTTGGCGCAAAGGCGCCCAGTTACCAGGTTTCCTGGGTGAGCTCGTCATCGACATGCAAACAGGAGATGTCTCCGAACCAGCACGCAACCCGAGCGGCTTTCACATTGTCAGGGTAAACGAAATCCGCGGAACGGAGGTTAAAAAAACAGTGGTCTCCCAGCACCGCAGCCGGCACATCCTGATTCAGACTGATGCCATCGTCGATGACCCTACCGCCAGGCAGCAATTGCTTGATATCAAGGAACGAATCGCCGATGGCGAGGATTTCGGCACTATCGCGACCGCCGTATCCGCAGACCCGGTTTCGGCACGCGACTCGGGCAATCTGGGCTGGCAAACAGTGGGCTCCTTCGTCCCGGCATTCGAGGAGATGCTGCAAACGCTGGAAATCGGCGAACTGTCCGCACCTTTTAAAAGCAGTTATGGCTGGCATATCGCCCAATTGCTGGAACGGCGCGAATACGACAACACCGATGACCTGAGGCGGCAACTCGCTTTCCAGGAAATTCGCGCCGCCAGGGCGTCCGAGGAAACCGAGGTCTGGATTCAGCGCCTGCGCGATGACGCGTTCGTGGAATACCGCTTGTAAGCAAGCCCGGTCTTGGCCATTCCCCGCATTCTGATAACGACTGGCGAACCGGCCGGCATCGGCCCGGAACTTTGCCTGGACATAGCGCGCCTGGAATGGCCCGCGCTGCTGGTCGCCGTCGGCGACCCCGAACTGCTTGGGCAACGGGCGGCCCTGACCGGATCGCCGGTCGAGATCGACGAATTCGACTCGGCCGCCGAGGCAATTCACCGGCCCGGCCACTTGCCGTGCATCACCGTGCCGTTGGCAACCGAATCGTTTCCCGGGCGCCTCGATCAGGCCAACTCGGCCCAGGTCGTCGAGTGCATCCGCCTCGCGGCGAATGAATGCATGGCCGGATCGTTCAATGGGCTGGTCACCGCGCCCGTACACAAAGGCATCATCAACGACGCGGGCATCCGGTTTTCCGGTCACACCGAAATGCTCGCCGAGTTGTCGGGCCATACGTCGAATGTCGTCATGATGCTGCTGGCCGGCGACCTGCGAGTCGCGCTGGCGACCACTCACTTACCCCTTCGAGAAGTACCCGACGCGATTACTACCGAAAAACTGGAGAACAGTCTGCGGGTGCTGCACCGAGATCTGCATTCGTTGTTCGACATAAGGGACCCGAGAATCCTCGTCTGCGGCCTCAACCCGCACGCCGGCGAAGGCGGTCACCTGGGCAGCGAAGACGGTGAGATCATCGCGCCGGTGGTCAGCAGGCTGCGCGAAGAGGGCCTGGCCATCCGCGGCCCGTTACCGGCGGACACCGCGTTTACGCAGGAACAACTGGGACAGTGCGACGCGGTCATGGCTATGTATCACGACCAGGGGCTGCCGGTGCTAAAACACGTCGGCTTCGGTCAGGCGGTCAATATCAGCCTCGGGCTGCCGCTGATCCGCACCTCGGTGGATCATGGAACCGCACTGGACATGGCCGGGACGGGTAAGGCGGACAGTGGAAGTCTGCAGGCGGCGTTAGGACTGGCGATCGAGTTGGCCGGCAAGCGGATGAAGGAGACTGAAACGTGACCCAACTCCCCCGCAAACGATTCGGTCAGCACTTTCTCCACGACCCGGCTGTAATCGAGCGCATCGTCCGTGCGATCGACCCACGGCCGGGCGACACCATCATCGAAATCGGCCCGGGTCACGGCGCCATCACCCTACCCCTCCTGCAAAAACATGGCACTCTCGAAGCCGTGGAACTGGATCGCAACCTGGTGCCGTTGCTTCGTGAAAAAGCCACCGGTCACGGCGAGTTGCTGATTCACGAGGCCGATGCCCTGAAGTTCGATTTTCGGCAGCGAAAGCAGGCTGGCAGCAAGCTGAAAATCGTCGGCAATCTTCCCTACAACGTTTCCACGCCCCTGCTGTTTCATTTACTCGGGCAAATTGACTGCATCTCGGCGATGTATTTCATGTTGCAGAAAGAGGTTGTGGACCGGATGGCTGCTTCACCAGGAAACAAACGCTATGGCCGACTGACCGTGATGCTGGCGGTCGCGGTCAGGGTCGAAAAACTGTTCACCATTGGTACCGGCGCGTTCAAGCCACCACCGGCGGTCGAGTCGGCGTTTTGCACACTGACCCCCTGGCCACAGCCCCCTTTCGAGGTCTCCGACAGCGAAAGATTTCGACGGCTGGTGACCCAGGCGTTCAGCGCGCGTCGCAAAACCTTGCGCAATGCGCTCAAGGGGATGGTAACCGTACAGCAGATCAATGGACTGGGTATCGACCCGGGCCTTCGTCCGGAAAACTTGTCACCAGCCCAGTTCGCGGCCCTGGCGGCTTTGGCTTAAGTCCATTCCGCGGGTACCGGGTGTTCTATAATATTGTGTGGCTTCATTAGTAAACGCAGCTGGTATCGAGCGGCCAGCGAGGTGTGACCATGAGCGAATACAGAAAAATTCTGCTAGCGGTTGATCTGTCGGACAATAGCGAAGTCGTGGGCCAGCGCGCCGTTGACGTGGCAAATCGCTACCAGGCGGATATTTGCCTGGTTCACGTCGTCGAATATGTCCCCGTCGAACCCATGGGCGAGGCATTGTTGCCATCGGTCCAGATCGAAGACGAGCTAGTCAACTCCGCGAAGACCCGGTTTGAGACGCTGGCTGCCAGCCTGGGCCTGAGTGACGCGACACGCTTTGTCGAAGTCGGCAACATCAAGGCCGAGGTCATACGAGTTGCAAAGGAGCAAGAATGTGACTTGATCGTACTCGGCTGCCACGAGCGCCATGGCCTGGCGATCATAATCAACTTCACCGAAGACACGGTGCTGCATGCCGCGCCCTGTGACGTACTCGCGGTCAGGCTGGGCGGCAGAAATTCATAACCGTCACCTGACCAGCGAATACCCGCACTGATGGCGATCTATGCCATCGGCGATCTGCAAGGTTGCTACCAGGATCTGCGTCGTCTGCTGGAAAAAATTGGCTTCAAACCTGCCGTTGACCGTCTCTGGTTCACCGGCGATTTGATCAGCCGCGGGCCAGAGTCGCTGCAATGCCTGCGCTTCGTCAGCTCCCTGGGCGACGCTGCCGTAAGCGTGCTGGGCAATCACGACCTGCATTTCCTGGCGCAGGCGGAACAAGCAGTTCCGATCCGAAATGAAAAGCCCCTCGATCCCGGTCTGCGGAAAATTCTGGATGCAGACGATGCCGGGGACTTGCTGCACTGGCTCAGACACCGGCCGCTGGCTCACTACGAAAACGGCATATTGTTGATTCATGCGGGCTTGCCGCCGCAATGGAATGTCGAACTGGCGCTACAACTGGCCGGGGAGGCTGAGACCGTCCTGCGGGGACCGGAATACCGGGAGTTTTTCCAGAACATGTACGGAGATTTGCCCGATCGCTGGGATCCTGGTCTCGACGGCCATGAGCGGATGCGGTTCATCATCAATTGCCTGACCCGGCTTCGTTACTGCGATCCGCAGGGTCGCTTGTCGCTGGAACACAAGGATTCACCCGAGCGTGTGCCCGCATCCATATTGCCCTGGTTTCGGGTGCCCGGCAGGGCCAGCCGTGGTTCACGCATCGCATTCGGCCACTGGTCAACGCTGGGACTGGTTGAAGAAGACGGGGCGCAGTGCCTGGACAGCGGCTGTGTCTGGGGCGGGCAGCTCAGCGCTTTGCGTATGGACCAGCCCGGACCTGCAGTCAGCGTACAATGCCCGGCATACCAGGCGCCCCACTGAAGCGGCGCTTGACCATCGCCAGGCAAACCCGATACTTTGCCGACAGAATAATCAATGGCTGAAAAGGCTGGCAGGACCAGAGTATGAATCTCGACTTACACGGAAAAAACGCTCTCGTATGCGGCGCCAGCCGGGGCATCGGCCTGGCCACCGCGCAGGAGCTGGCCAGCCTGGGTTGCAACGTCCTGCTGCTGGCGCGCGATGCAGAGGCGCTGGCGACGGCCCGGGAATCCCTGCCGAAGAGCGATGGTCAGGCGCACCGCTGCCTCGCGACTGACATGGGCGATAGCGCTGGCCTGGCCGACAAGCTGCGGCCAGAATTGGAAAAACAGCCGATCCAGATCCTGATCAACAAGTCCGGCGGGCCGGCGGCCGGGCCGGCCAACCTCGCCGACAACGATGCTTTCGAGCAGGCTTTTCGTCAGCACCTGGTCGCAGCCCAGACCATCTTGCGGCTCGCCCTGCCCGGCATGCGCGATGCCGGCTACGGCCGCATCATCAATATCATATCGACCTCGGTCAAGCAGCCGATCAAGGGTCTTGGCGTTTCCAACACCATCCGCGGCGCCGTCGCGAGCTGGGCGAAAACCCTGGCGGCGGAGCTCGGGCCCGAAGGGATAACCGTCAATAACGTGTTGCCCGGCTTTACCGCGACCGAAAGACTCGATTACCTTTTCCGCAACCGGGCCGAAAAGTCAGGTACAAGTTTCGAGCAGGTGCGCGACGCCGCCCTCGCCCAGGTCCCGATGGCACGGTTTGCCGAGCCCGGTGAAACTGCCTGTGCCATTGCGTTCCTGGCCTCGCCGGCCGCTGCCTATATCAACGGCGTCAACCTGCCGGTCGATGGAGGCCGAACCGACTGCCTGTAGCCAGTATTACGAAAGCCGATGGAAAAAATTCTCAACTACATCAATGGCGAACTTCGGGCCGCGGCCACTGGCCGCTGGCTGGATGTCATGGAACCGGCGACCGCGACGACTTATGGGCAACTCAACGACTCCGGCGACGAGGACCTCGAACTCGCCGTTGCAGCCGCGCAGTCCGCATTCCCCGCGTGGAGCCAGACGCCGGCGGAGGACCGGGGCCGAATGCTCCGTCGCCTTGCCCATCGAATCGAGGCGATGAGCGAGCCGCTGGCGCTGGCCGAATCGATCGATACCGGCAAGCCGATAACGGTGACCCGCAAGATCGATATCCCCAGGGCCGCGCGAAACCTGCACTTTTTCGCCGATGCAGCCAGTCAGTTCGCCAGTGAATCGCATTACATGGAAACGGGCGCGATCAATTACACGTTACGCATGCCGTTGGGCGTGGTGGCATGCATCTCGCCGTGGAACCTGCCGCTGTACTTGCTTACCTGGAAAATCGCACCGGCGCTGGCCGCCGGCAATTGCGTCATCGCCAAGCCATCCGAAATTACGCCGGTCACGGCCTGGCTGTTCAGCCGCCTTTGCCAGGAAGCCGGCCTGCCGCCTGGCGTTCTGAGTATCCTCCACGGCAATGGCCCCGACATCGGTCAGGCAATCGTTCAGCACCCGGGCATCGGCGCGATATCGTTTACAGGCGGCACGCTAACCGGCGCGTCAATCGCCCGCACGGTCGCTCCGGAGTTCCGAAAGTTGTCGCTGGAAATGGGTGGCAAGAATCCCAGCATTGTATTTGCCGATGCCGACTGGGAATCGATGATGAATGGTGTGGTCCGGGCGGGGTTTAGCAACCAGGGGCAAATTTGCCTGTGCGGTTCTCGCGTCCTGGTCGAATCATCGGTCTATGAAAAATTCCGCGATGAGTTCGTGACGCGTGTCAAAGCTTTGCAGATTGGTGACCCGTTGAACGAAGACACCGAGCAGGGTGCCGTGGTCTCGCTGGCACACCGCGACAAGATTCTGGATTGCTTGGAAAATGCCCGCCAGGCGGGCGGCAATATTCTGACCGGCGGTGATGCGATTGAACCGGTTGCGGAACGCTGCCGCGATGGCTGGTTCATCGAGCCGACGGTCATCGACGGCCTGGCGGCGGACAGCGACTGTAATCAGGAGGAAATTTTCGGCCCGGTAGTCAGCCTGATCCCCTTCGAGGACGAGGCGCAAGCGCTGAGTATCGCCAACGGCACACGATACGGCCTGGCGGCGTCGGTGTGGAGCGCTGACGTCGGACGCTGCCATCGCATGGCGGAACAACTGCAGGCCGGGCTGATCTGGATCAATACCTGGTTGATGAGAGACTTGCGCACGCCGATGGGCGGGCTCAAGAACTCGGGGGTCGGACGCGAAGGCGGTATGGAATCGATGCGGTTTTTCACGGAACCGCGCAACGTCTGCATCAGGTATCGCTGAGGAGAATGGGCCAAAGGATGGGAGATGAGTGAAGTAGTCAGAACCAGCAGCGCGCCAAAACCGGTCGGCGCTTATCCGCACGCGCGCCGGGTAGGCGATTTGCTGTTTTTGTCCGGTCTTGGACCGCGCAGTCCGGAAACCGACGCAATACCCGGCCTGGTGCTCGACGACAATGGTGAAATCCTGGAATACGATATGGCCGCCCAATGCCACGCGGTTTTTGCCAATGTCCGTAGCGTGCTCGAAGCGGCAGGTTCGGACTGGGGCCAGTTGGTCGACGTCACCGTCTTTCTGACCGACATGGATCGGGACTTCGAAACCTTCAACCGGATCTACGCCGAATATTTCAACGACAATCAGCCCTGCCGTACAACGGTCGAAATCAATTGCCTGCCCACGCCAATCGCCATTGAACTAAAATGTATTGCCACCACGGGTGAAGACGGAGACCCAGAATGAGCCAACTTTCCGCTTTCAATTTCAAGGAATGGATAGACGAACATCGCGATGTGCTGCAACCGCCGGTCTGCAACAAACAGGTGTTCAGCGACAGTGAGTTCATCATCATGGTCGTCGGCGGGCCCAACAGCCGTAAGGATTACCATTACGACGAAGGCGAGGAGTTTTTTTACCAACTCGAAGGCGACATGCTGCTGAAAACCATGCAAAACGGGAAACCCGTGGATATCCCGATTCGCGAGGGCGAAATCTTCCTGCTACCCGCACGCATGCCCCATTCGCCGCAGCGCTTTGCAAACACGGTCGGCCTGGTGATCGAGCGGCAACGGCGTGAGGACGAAAAAGACGGTTTCATGTGGTTTTGTGAATCCTGTAATCACAAGTTGTACGAAGAATATTTTCACCTGACAGATATCGAAACGCAGCTGACGCCCGTATTCGACCGCTTCTGGCTGAATGAACTAAACCGCACCTGCAGCCAATGCGGCACGGTTTTGCAAAAGCCATAACGTCCCGGCGCATATGCTGAAGATCGATATACACACGCACGTACTGCCGGAAAACTGGCCCGACCTGAATGAACGGTATGGCTACGGGGGATTCGTACAGCTCGAACATTACGGCCCCGGGTGTGCGCGCATGCTGATGGAAGGCAAGCCGTTTCGCGACATCAAGTCGAACTGCTGGAGCGCAAACGAACGATTGTCCGAGTGTGACGATCACGGCGTGGACGTACAGGTACTATCCACGGTTCCCGTCATGTTCAGCTACTGGGCGCGGCCAAAAGATACCCTCGACCTGTCCCGCCTGTTGAATGACCACATCGCGGGCGTCATCGTCGACAATCCGACGCGTTTTATCGGCCTGGGTACTGTACCGATGCAAAATTGCGACCTGGCTATCGGTGAAATGGAGCGTTGCGTCAAGGAACTTGGTCTGGCCGGGATAGAAATCGGCACCCACATCAACGGCTGGAACCTCGACGACCCGCGCCTGTTTCCGATCTTCGAGGCGGCCCAGGACCTTGGTGTTGCGATTTTCGTCCATCCATGGGAGATGCTCGGCCGGGATCGCATGTCCAAGTACTGGCTGCCGTGGCTGGTCGGCATGCCGGCGGAGACTTCGCTCTCCATCTGCTCGATGATTTTTGGCGGCGTTTTCGAAAGACTGCCACGGCTGCGAGTCGCCTTTGCCCACGGTGGCGGCGCTTTCCCGGCGACGCTTGGCCGCATCGAGCATGGTTTCAATGTTCGGCCAGACCTGGTCGCAGTCGACAACGACATCAACCCGCGATCCTACATCGACCGGATTTATATTGATTCCCTGGTGCACGATCCGGAGATGTTGCGCTACATGATCAAGCTGATGGGCGCCGAACAAATAGCGCTCGGTAGCGATTATCCATTTCCGCTTGGCGAGCATGCGCCCGGCAGCATGATCGAATTGATGGACCTCGACGAACAAACCACGGCACGCCTGCTGCATGGCACCGCGCTGCGCTGGCTGAATCTCGAGAAGGAACGGTTCCTGCAGCCCGCGGGAAATCAAAAATGAAGGAAATATTTTTCGACAGTTCCGGCCGGCGTTTCCGGGCCGATCTCGCACGGCCTGTCGATATCGCGATTCCGTTGCAGTTTAACGGCCCGCAACCCAGTCATTTCGGCGCACCGGCAGCAAGCGCACGCTCGCTGGAAGTAAATGGTTTTGTCGGCGATACACGCGCGGGCGGAAGTTGTAATTGCGAAGAAATCACGCTGGTCCCGCATTGCAATGGGACCCACACCGAGTGTATCGGCCATATCACCGATCAACGTATCGCATTGCATGAATGCCTCAGCGACAGCCTGATGACGGCGGTGCTGGTCAGCGTAACAGTGGAAACGGTAATCGACGGCGACCGGGTGATCACCGTCGAACTCCTGTCCGATGCACTTGACGAATTGGCCGGCGATGCGGACGCACTGATCGTGCGCACCCTGCCCAACCCGGTGGACAAAAAGGTTTGTAATCACGCTGACGGGGTACCGCCCTATTTCACCAGCGACGCCATGGTCTGGATTGCGGAGCGTTTCGAGCATCTGTTGACAGACCTGCCATCGATTGACCGCAGTCATGACCAGGGACGGTTGGTCGCACATCGGATTTTCTGGGGCATGGATGCGGGCTCGCGGGATTACGAATCGGCGCGTTTTCCTGGCCGGACGATCACCGAAATGATTTATGTCGACGACGCCGTTGACGACGGTTGGTATTTGCTAAACCTGCAGATACCGGCGTTTGTTGCAGATGCCGCGCCAAGCAGACCACGACTGTATCCACTGGAAGAAAAATAACATTCATGCACAAACAGTCTTTCACCCTTGATGACGCAAGGAAACTGGATGCCGACGATCCGCTCGCGGCGTTTCGCGACCGGTTCTACCTGCCGCCGGGCAAAGACGGCAAGCCGCAGATTTATTTTTGCGGGCATTCGCTGGGCTTGCAGCCAAAGACCACGGCGCAGGTTATCGGGGACGAACTGGATGACTGGCAGAGGCTCGGCGTCGAAGGCCATTTTCGCTCGCGGCATCCGTGGATGCCGTATCACCGTTTCCTGACCGAGTACACGGCCGAACTGGTCGGCGCACTACCGACCGAAGTGGTGAACATGAACAGCCTGACCGTCAACCTGCACCTGATGATGGTCAGTTTTTACCGGCCGCAAGGCGAACGCCGCAAATTATTAATTGAGAAGGGAGCTTTTCCCTCCGACCGCTACGCCGCGGAATCGCAGGTACGGTACCACGGGCTGAATCCGGCCAAGGACCTGCTGGAAATTGCGCCCCGCGATGGCGAGACCACCATTCGCGATGAAGACCTGCTGGGTATTATTGATCAACAGGGCGAGCAGATCGCGCTGATCCTGTTGCCAGGCGTGCAGTACTACACCGGCCAGGTATTCGACATGGCGACAATCACCGAGGCGGCGCACAAAAAGGGTTGCCTGGCCGCGTTTGACCTCGCCCACACGGCCGGCAATATCCCCCTGCAGTTGCACGACTGGGGGGTCGATTTCGCCACCTGGTGCAGCTACAAGTATCTCAACAGCGGTCCCGGCTCGGTCGCCGGCTGTTTTGTCCACGAACGCCATGGCGAAGACCGGGAATTACCCCGTTTTGCCGGCTGGTGGGGTCATGACCAGGAATCGCGTTTCGAGATGGGGCCCGAGTTCAAGCCGATGCCCGGGGCGGAGGGCTGGCAGTTGTCCAACCCGCCGATACTTGCGCTGGCGCCGGTGCTCGCCTCTCTGGAAATTTTTCACGAAGCCGGCATGGGGCGGTTGCGCGAAAAGTCTCTGGCGCTGACCGGCTTGATGGAAAAACTGTTGCACGAACGCCTCGGCGACCGGCTCGAGATTCTCACACCGGACAATCCGCAGCAAAGGGGCAGCCAGCTTTCTGTTCGCCTGACCGGTCAGCGCAACAGCCGTGATAGCCGGCGCGAGGTTTTCGATGCGTTGGCCGCGCTGGATGTCATTTGCGACTGGCGCGAACCCGATGTGATCCGCGCCGCGCCGGTCCCTCTTTACAATAGCCACGAAGATGTCTGGAAGTTCGTGGAACGACTGGCGGAATGCCTTTAATGAGTGAGCAAAAGGAACTGGTAATTGTCGGTGCGGGACTGGCCGGCCCATTGCTCTCGATTTACATGGCAAGGCGGGGCCACAAGGTTTCAGTCTATGAATTGCGCCCCGATATGCGCGAACAAGACAACCTGGCGGGTCGTTCCATCAACCTGGCCCTCGCCGAGCGGGGCATCAACGCACTGCGCGAAGCGGGCGCACTAGCGCTGATCGAAGACCAGCTGATCGTCATGCGCGGGCGAATGATTCACCACCACGATGGCAGCGAGGTCATGCAACCGTATGGCCAAAAAGAAGGCGAGGTGATTTACTCGGTATCACGCGGCGAGCTGAACAAGCGGCTGATGAATCTGGCCGAGAAAGAATATGGCGTCGAATTTCATTTCGATCATCGTTTACGTTCGCTCCAGCCAGAGAGCTGCGAAATGGAATTCGAAAGATCGCATGACGACGGCATCGTTCGGGTAGCGGCCGAGCGGGTGATGGCGACCGATGGCGGCGGTTCGATCGTCAGGCGCACGATGTCGGATTATTCAGGATACGACACGCACGAAGAGATACTGCCACACGCCTACAAGGAGTTGCGTATACCGGCGGATGAGAACGGCAAACACCGGATAGACAACAATTCGCTGCACATCTGGCCGCGTGGCGGATTCATGTTGATCGCGCTGCCCAATCCGGGCGGCGACTTCACGGTAACGCTGTTTTTACCGTTGGAAGGACCGATCAGTTTTGTCGAACTCGACGGACGCGAGGAAGTCAGGTTCTTTTTCCAGGCGCAGTTCCCCAGCGCAGTCGCCTTGTTGCCGGACCTGGAAACGGATTTCTTCGCCAACCCGACCGGTGAACTCGGCACGGTCAAAAGTTACCCCTATCACTACAAGGACAAGGTCCTGCTGCTGGGTGACGCCGCGCACGCCGTGGTGCCATTCCATGGCCAGGGCATGAACTGTGCTTTCGAAGATTGTCTCGAACTGGACCGCATACTGAATCAGTGCGACAACGACTGGAGAGTTGCGTTCGCCCGTTTCAGCGAGCAACGCAAACCCAATTGCGATGCGATTGCCGACATGGCACTCGAAAACTATGTCGAGATGCGCGACAGCGTGACCGACCCGATTTTTCTGCTACAGAAAAAATTGTCGTTCGAACTGGAAAACAAATACGCGGATCGGTTCATACCGCGCTACTCGATGGTCATGTTCCG
>JAPUGL010000172.1 GCA_027292775.1 Gammaproteobacteria bacterium
TCCCGTTAAGCTGATCTGGTCGCGCGAAGAGGACATGCGCCACGACCACTACCGGCAGGCGAACATCAGCCGGTTCAAAGCAGCGTTGGACGATTCCGGCAAGCCGACGGCAGGGATTAATCAGTTCGTTGACAAACATGACCCGATTGAGGCGCCATACATTCCTTATGGCATAGAAAACCAGTTCATCCATTTCGTCGACAGCAAGACACATGTGCCGTGGGGAATCTGGCGGAGCGTGGATCACTCACTGCATGGCTTTTTCACCGAGTCGTTTATCGATGAACTCGCCGTTGCCGCAGGCGCGGATCCATACAAATTCCGCCATGACCTGCTTGTCGATGCACCGAGACACCGCGCGGTTCTCGATCTGGCCGCAGAAAAAGGAGGTTGGGGCGAAAGCCTGCCGGAAAACTGGGGCCGGGGGATCGCAATACATAAATCATTCGGATCCATCGTGGCACAGGTCGTCGAAGTTGAAGTCAAAAACGGAAAGCCGCGGGCACATCGAGTTGTATGCGCCGTTGATGCGGGATACGCGTTCCATCCGGACGGCATGAGGGCGCAAATGGAGAGCGGCATTATTTACGGACTGACCGCCGCCCTTTACGGTGAAATATCTATCCATCGTGGCTCGGTTGCACAAAGCAATTTCCACGACTACCAGATGGTTCGAATGAACGAATCACCGGCCATCGAGACTTACATCATCAACAGCGGCGAGGCCATAGGCGGCGCAGGTGAACCCGGCACGCCGGCAATCGCCCCTGCTCTCGCGAATGCGATCTACGACGCGGTTGGAATCCGCATACGTGAGTTACCGATCAAAAATCACGACCTCAGGCACGAAGATCTCGAATCCAAGGACGTTGCTTGAGGTTATACCAGCGCCGTAGGAGGCCTTTTTGGACAGGAAGACCTTATGTCGCGGAGCACTGGGATGTGCGTGAGCGACGAGGCCTGATCCCGAAATAAAAGACGATCTTTAATCGCTGCGTTCGGTTACCTCCAGGAGGTGGTAACCGAATTTCGTTTTCACCGGCCCCTGAACGACACTGACCTCGGCGCTGAAAAGCTCCTCATCAAACTCTTTAACCATCATGCCGGGACCGAACTCTCAAATGTCACCGCCTTTCTGACCTGAAGGACAGGAGGAATGCTGCCTGGCCAGCTCCGCAAAATCGGCACCCGCATCAATCTGATTCTTTAGGTCCTGGCACAGCTCTTCCGTATCTACCAATATGTGTCGTGCCGATGCTGTGGCCATGCTCGCTGCTCCAAGTGCTATCCAATGCTGTCGGCAATATCCCGGAAAGATAGGGAAAATCGGATCCAATTTCAAAAATAATCGACTCCGTTGCCGCGCAGGCGCTGTCAGAACTCACGGAGGGATCGTTACTCTGCCCAGACCCAGGCGACGCCTGATAACCTTGCGCTGGACTGGCGTATAGTCTTCCACCAGTGCGATGGTTTTTCAGCCACTTAACCATGCCGACACAATTTATAAACCCCTTTTGTCGGCAACAAACACGCCATTTTCGAGGCATAACTAATAGTTAGGCGCTAGAAAATATGAGCAAAGTATTTTTTTGGATTCTGGCTGTCGCGACAATTGTTGGCGGCATCGCAGCAGTCAGTTACTTTCGTGATAAGTGGCGCGAGAAACAGCAATGGGTCGTCGAGCATAAGGAAGTCAATAGCACTTGGTGGGAATCTTCCGAGCTGAAGCGGCATTATGAGGCAAAGGGCTATAAAGATTTCGCTTGGTCAAATTTAGATCGAGTAGCCGAACGAATTATCGCAGGAAAGGAAATTGTCTACGAGCCCGATAAAGAGAAAAGAGTCAAATACAAGCTCGTTAATAGAAGCGGTCCGGTGCTAATGTGCCGTGCTGGCGCCTAACAATTCGCTGCACTGGCCGCCGGGCGTGATTGTCACGTATCTTGCGTTTGAAGCAACACAAGCACCAATCACTGGCGCCAATGAGCTAAACCGTTAGACGGTGCTGCAACTATTTTTCGCGCACCAGGAATTGAATTTGGGTACGCTGTCCTACCAACAAGCGCGGCGAACATATGATCGAATCGGGTCACTGCAAGACTCGCAACGATTCTACGAAGATCGCGCTACTGCGCTGGTCCTGCTGCACGGGGACTTTGGATCGGCGGAGTCCGTCTTTGAATTTGGTTGTGGAACCGGCCGTTTCGCACGACGCCTCCTCGAGAAATATCTGTCCGATACGGCGCACTACCGGGGAGTAGATATCAGCCCGACGATGGTTCAATTGGCTCAAGACCGCCTTTCGTCATACGCAACGCGGGCGGACGTGATCCTAACTGAGGGCGAACCTCCAACTGGCGAACCTGCCGGGTCCTGCGATCGCTTCGTGTCAAACTACGTATTTGACCTGCTTTCCCATGAGGACATCCGGACCGTGCTTCGTGAAGCCCATAGGATGCTTCGCCCTGGTGGTTTGCTTTGCCTGGCAGGCCTTACCAGCGGAACAGGGTTTACCTCGCGGATCGTGGCAAGCGTAATCGGCTGGGTTCAACCTAAATGTCCCGCGCTGGTTGGTGGTTGCCGTCCAGTCGACCTCCTGCCGTTGTTGCCGGAATCACAATGGCAACTCCAGCACCACTTGAAGGTGGTGGCTTTCGGCTTGCCATCCGAAGTCGTGGTGGCAAAACGATGTTGATTTAGCCGTCTAATTCCAATGCCGCGAGGGGAACATCGATCTACGGTCCTGTAGTTGAGTCTGAAGCTCCGATGGGCGACGTTGTTTTTTCCCGAGTTCGACCATGGTGGCCGATGCGTGCGCAATGCTATGGTAAGGAATTCCAGGCACTTGACACCAGTAGGCTAAAGCCTTAGGCGTACCTTACGAGGCATTCTTGAAATGAAAGCAATTTGGAAAAACGAAGTCATCGCTGAATCCGATGAAACCGTCGTTGTCGAGGGTAATCATTATTTTCCAATTAGCTCGGTACGACGCGAGTTTCTGACTTCAAGTGATAAAACCAGCTCTTGCCCCTGGAAAGGTACTGCGAACTATTACTCGCTAAAAGTAGCTGGCGCGATGAATCCGGATGCGGCGTGGTATTACGCCGACCCCAAAGACGCCGCGAAAGAGATCGCTGGGCGCGTCGCATTTTGGAACGGTGTTCAGGTCGTCAAATAGTAGCCAGGAGCTTAACAGTAAGTAAATTTGGTGGTTAAGTTCTCATAGCAATCAGCGTAATCATACTCTGCTTCAAACATAAGACGATGGTAGACAAGTTCCTCGATGCCGCAATTCAGGAAGCCCGACAGGGACTTCGTGCCGGGGGAATTCCGATTGGGTCGGTATTGGTAATCGACGGCGAGATCGTTGGCCGGGGACACAACAAACGGATTCAACGTAGCAGTTCAGTGCTGCACGCGGAAATCGATTGTCTTGAAGATGCCGGACGACTGACCGCTGCAGAATATAAGCGCTCTGTTCTATACTCGACGCTATCGCCATGCGATATGTGCAGCGGTGCTGTCCTGCTGTATAAGATTCCGACTGTCGTTATTGGTGAGAATCGTACTTTTCAAGGTCCCGAGGATTACTTGCGATCACGCGGGGTTCAGTTGGAGATAGTGGATAGCTCAGAGTGCTTTAGACTCTTGCAGGACTTTATCCGGGAAAATGTTTCTCTTTGGAATGAAGACATCGGTGAGTAATGGTGGACTACAAAATAAGAGCAGCAACGGCCACAGACGGCGAAGCCATGTTGGCGTTGATGCCGCGATTATCGGCATTCGAAATCCCGGAATCCCGAACGCCGGAGCACCTGTGGCTGGATGACGCGAAATTGCTCCGCGAATGGATTTGTGGGGGCGCAGACGATTGTTTCGTGCATATTGCGGAAGATGCCGTCGGCGCTATTCTGGGACTGACACTGGTGCGTCTTCGTCCTGAACCATTAAGCCACGAGCCGAGCGCGCATCTGGAAGCCATTGCCGTCGCGAAGGGTGCGGAAGGGAGGGGCATCGGTCAGGCCCTTTTGGGTGCCGCCGAGGAAAACGCGCATAAGCAGGGCGCGCAAACAATGACCCTGCATGTGTTTTCCACAAATACACGCGCGCGGCAATTTTACGAACGATCCGGTTACGACGGCGAGGTGATCAGGTACATCAAGCCACTCGCCGATTAAGACACCAAGTGCCAGGAAGCCAGCCTGCGGTGCGTTTATCAAGTGAGGACGAAGCCCATGACAATTCTATATCCAACATTTGCATTGACCGGGTTAACTATGTTTTGTGTTTTTCGCATGGGAATCCTGAGGTTTTCTGCAGTTCGCCGAGGCGAGCTCGATCCTCGGTTCTATCGCCTGTACAGAGATTATGAAGAGCCGGAGTACTTGCGTGCCCTTTCCCGCCATATCGTAAACCTGCACGAGGCGCCGGTTCTTTTCTACGCAGTTTCGATAATCGCTTTTGTCACGGAGTCGGTGACGACGCTGCTCATTGTACTGGCCTGGACGTACGTGGCGTTTCGATATGCGCACAGTTACATACATCTGACGTCGAACAAAGTGCTTTATCGGTTTCGCTTGTTTGCGGTCAGCCAGATTGTGCTGCTTGTATTGTGGCTGCTTGTCCTGGTGGGTCTCCTGCGTTAAGGAGTCACGGTCCGCATGACGACAGCCGATATTTTCGTCAGAAAAGCCGCGTCAGGGGATGCCGCTGATATCGTGAAACCCGGGGCCAAGACATTTCTTGCGGCTTACGGCGCCGACAACAAGCCGGAGCACATTGACGGAGCAAACCCGATCGGAATAAAGCGCATCCATGTCGATGCAAGCCATCAGGGGAGCGACATCTTTCTCGTCTATGACAAAGAATGTCCGGCCTGTGACCTTTATTGCAAGCTGGTCAGGATCCGCGAGTCGATCGGTAGTCTGATATTAGTCGATGCCAGGAATCCCAGTTCATTTATGGATGAGATCACGGCCGCGGGGCTCGATATTGACCAGGGTATGGTACTCATCGTCGGAGATCGAATGTATTACGGTGCCGACGCCATACATACGCTTTCAATCATGGGAACGCGCTCAGGCGTCTTTAATCGACTGGCTTACTGGTGCTTTAAATCGCGAGCGGCATCGCGCATTGTCTATCCCCTACTTCGATCATGTCGCAACCTGTTGCTGAAAATCCTGCGAAAGACAAAAATCAATAATCTTGCGCTTGAGAACAATGATTACTTCTGACACATGGGTGCGTCTTCTCTGGCGCCGTAGGGCAGAGGTCATATAGCCTTAGGAGCTAGGAGACAATGAGACACAAGATCGCATGCCTGGTCGCAATGTTTGTCCTGCCTGCCAGTGCCTCGCCTGACTCGATTTCGGATCTCGCCTGGTTGTCAGGCTGCTGGGCCGCAAGCAATCAGGAAGCGGGGTCCAGGGAACAATGGATGCCGCCGGCGGGTGGCACGATGCTTGGTGTGAATCGCACGGTACGAGACTCGAAGACTGTTGCCTTTGAGTTCATGCGGATTATCGAACGGGACGATGGTGGACTCGAGTTTATCGCCTCGCCGTCGGGGCAAGGCACGACAAGCTTTTTTATGGTAAGCGTCAATGATCGCGAAGTGATTTTCGAAAATCCCGATCATGACTTTCCGCAGCAGATTATCTACCGCCTGTTGTCAGATGAGGACTTGCTCGGCCGCATTGAAGGTACGATAAACGGCAAGGCGCGGGCAGTAGATTTTCCAATGAAGCGAACTGAGTGCTAATCTGATCGGCCGATTGCGTGAGCGCCAGAACTATATTACTGATAGCACTGTCAGCAATCCTGATCGTCGCGGCTTTCTTCATCGATCCGATTCCTCAGGACCCTTCATATCACGCGTTCGCAGATACGCGGTCATTGCTGGAAATTCCCAATTTCTGGAATGTGGTGTCGAATATTCCGTTCCTGATAATCGGTGGAGCCGGCCTTTACCATGTGAGATCGAAGCATCATCCTGGCTTGTTGCCCGGCCTGTCTATGGCTTACCTCGTGTTTTTCTCCGGAATATTCCTGACGGGCATTGGCTCCGCTTACTACCACTACGCGCCGGATAATAACACTCTCGTTTGGGACCGCTTCCCGATGACGCTTGGATTCATGGGCTTCGTTGCGATCATAATTGGCGAGCACATCTCTCTGCCGGCTGCGAAGAGATTGTTGATTCCGTTGTTGATTGTGGGTGCAGGGTCTGTCGTTTACTGGGACATCACGGAAGCACAGGGCTCAGGGGACCTTCGACCGTATGCGATTGTGCAGTTTCTGCCGATGTTGCTGATTCCTCTGATCCTTCTGATGTACCGTTCGGTATTTGACCGCGTGAACTTTTTCTGGCTCGTCATTGCCTTGTACGTGCTATCCAAGCTGTTTGAGCACTTCGATTATGATGTCTACGCATTCGGCGAACTTATCAGCGGGCATTCACTCAAACATTTTGTAGCGGCAGTGGCGCCACTTGTTCTTCTTTATGGCTTCGACAGTCGGCATCCCCGAAGCGGGGTTTCCTCAACATGAGACCAAGAGTCACCGCCGGGAAGAACATCGTGACGAAAGTGCCCGCACATGAGTACGAGGGCATAAATTGTTTTTTACCTTATCATCAATAGAGACATTCGAGACCAAGTCAGCGGAGGCCGGCTTTGCTATCAGAATTCCAGGGAAGCTGTCATTGCGGAGCGATAGGTTTTAGCTATCGAACCAGTATTGCACCTGAGCACTGGTCGATCAGGGCCTGCCAGTGCAGTTTCTGCAGGGCCCACGATACCCCGAGCACATCGGACCCGGCCGGCTCGCTTGAGTTCACAGCCAGTGATCCGGATCTTCTGAACCGCTACCGCTTTGGACTGCGAACAGCAGACTTTCTTCTCTGCCGTGAGTGCGGCATTTATATCGGAGCGTTGATAGAAACAGGCAAGGGACGATTCGGAATCATCAGTATGCACGCACTGGTCGAGGCTCCGGAGAATCTTGCCGCGACGGAACCCATAAGCTACGACTCCGAAGATATTGCCGAGCGGGTCTCCAGGCGGGAGGAGCGCTGGACACCTGTCAAAACGAATCTATAGACGCGACGACCAGACTGTTTCTGTAACTTCCGTCAAACCAGCCGCTTTGAATTTCGGCGGGCAATTATCTATGTCGTTGTGCCTGCTTACAATCTCGAGCTTACTCCAGTAAGAAATTATCTCATCGGGCATGACGGCAAACGGCGGGCCGCAAGCCTGAGACTGGTCATATTCGAGCGTAATGATCAACCGGTAGGCATCTTCTTTTAGCAGCATTTTGGTGTGTTCAATGTATCGTGGGCGCTCGTCAGCGGGTACGGCCACCAGCGCCCCACGATCATACAAAGCATCAAAGGGCTTCGATTCAAATTCAAAATAGTCGCCGCAAAAAATGGTAATCGGGTGGGCGTGCGAACGGTAACACACCAGGTCGCCCTCGTCCCTGGCTTCGTATTCGAGGTCGTGCTCGGTAAAAAACGTTTCGACGGCAATCTGTGAGAGTTCTACGCCAACGATGTCGAGGCCGCGATTCGCGAGCCAGATAAGGTCGCGGGCCTTGCCGCAAAACGGAACGAGTACGCGGCTGCCATTATCCAGATCCGGCCAGTATCTCTTAAGGTTAGCGTTACCGTCCGGCTCGTGCCAGCCGATTCGTCCTTGCTCCCAGCGTTCGAGCCACGGTTCCGTCACCTTAGATTTTGAACACTCAGTCACTTCCCGATAGTCGATCGCCGCCCTGGTGAAATATGCAGACTCCTGAATCAGCGAAGAAAAGGCAAACGGTCCGATAGCCCGTCGTCCAGGCCCGCAATTTTTCCGGCCGGAATGAAGCCGAGCACTATCAGGATGACAAACCACACGATATCGTGGTTCGTACCGGCGAAAACACCCACTCCCTTGGCGAACCAAATATTCAATACCATGAATGCGCCGAAGAAAGCAGCATATCGGGTCGCCAGCCCGATAATCAAGGCAAGTCCCATCGTCAATTCGCCCCAGGAAATCAGGGTGCTGAAAATCTCTTTGTTGGGCAGGACGACCGATTCAATAAACGCACGATAAAAAGAAAAACTTGAATCCAGGTTTCCAGTTAGAAAATTCGACAAGGAAGCTGCAAAATCATCATGGCGAATCTTCCCGACGCCGTGATAAAGAAAGAAAACTCCGCTGTAAACACGGAGTAAGACGATTGGCCATTGTTTAAGTGTTATGGACGTCGGTGCATCTATTCGATCGAGCATCTCTCGGCCTCCTTCTTATCTTCGATGTTAGCACTCGACTGATTATTTGCTACCGCTATTTCCGTCTGCGATGAGAGACAGAGTCGGACCAGGCAGAATGTTTACGGGGATGCACAACAGGGGTTACTATCTGCGCCCCGATCGACCATTATTGTTCTCCCGACCGCCTGTCCCGGCGGTTATCCATGTCCAAGGACTGATTTTCGTGGCACCTGCGGCACTAATTGATGGTAAGGCAAGGGCGGCCCAACTCTCCGTATCAATCACCGAGTCTGCGACCGAGCTTTTCGAGACGCATGGCATCAGACCGGGCCTTGCGGTCGTCATTGTCGGAGACGATCCGGCCAGTAAGGTCTATGTCAGGAATAAGCAGCAAACGGCCGAGACTTGCGGTTTTCACTCCGTCCAGCACGCGCTCGCGGCAGACTCAAGCCAGGAATCCGTCCTCGCACTCCTGACCGAACTCAATGCCGACCCGGCGATACACGGAATCCTGGTGCAGTTGCCACTTCCCGATCATCTGGATGAACAACTGATCACACAATCAGTCGCCCCGGAGAAAGACGTTGACGGGTTTCATTTTCAAAACATCGGAAAACTAACGGCCGGTCAGACAGAAGGCGCGTTTGTGCCTTGCACACCGGCAGGCTGCATGCTGATGATCGAGGACCAACTCGGCAAGGATCTGTCCGGCCTGAATGCTGTCATTATTGGCCGCTCGAATATCGTCGGAAAACCATTGGCAAGCCTCTTGCTGAAAGCAAATGCAACAGTAACGATCACCCACAGTCGCACCAGCGACTTACCTGCCGTATGTCGTAATGCGGATATTCTGGTCGCGGCCGTCGGCCGGCCAAACATGGTAAAAGGCGAGTGGATCAAGCCCGGGGCCATTGTTATTGATGTCGGCATCAATCGAATCCAAGTCAGCGAAGGCGGCAAGATAAAAACAAAGCTGACAGGCGATGTCGATTTCGAAGAAGTCAGCAAAGTGGCCGGGGCCATTACGCCAGTCCCGGGCGGCGTAGGTCCGATGACCATTGCCATGCTGATGGCAAACACCCTGGCATCCGCAAAACGCGCCGCAAACATTAGCGAATAGCCCAAGTATTCCATCAACATGATATTGACGGAGTACTAGCAGGATGTTGAAAAAGTCTTCCATGACTTTTTCAACGACGTGATCCGAAAAGTGCGATTTTCGGATCCCTCACATTTTCACCACTGACGTGGGCCGCCTACTGGAATTCCCAGAGGAATCCGATCGCGGGTAATCGAGGCAGCCAGTAGTCGTCACTGAGTTCCAGGACATCGTCGGTGTCGTCAGCGAGATCGTAGTCGCGGC
>JAPUGL010000173.1 GCA_027292775.1 Gammaproteobacteria bacterium
GGTAATATCGAGCGGAACCCTCTGAAACCGCAGCATATTACATAACCCAGCGTTTAGGGGACATTAGTCCCAAACTTTTTAGACAGTCAAGTGAAAAGTGTCATAAATGGTTAGTTTTCAAGGAAATCTTGCTTGACAATCAGGAGCGAAATTCATGCGACATAAGACATTACTGAATGTATTAGATCAATAATAGTCAGTAAGCCTTTGAAAAAATTACTAAAATAGGAGATTAGGATAATCCAACTCTGTCCTTTGCCCCAAAAATACTTGACCGAACTGGAGATTTTTCCCATTTGGACCGGTGATGAACCAAACATGGAGCAAAGTGGTTGATTTGCGCGACCGATTTGTCGCGGGACGGTGCTGTTCTGCGCAGAACCTGTGTCTACCGTACTCAGGCATAAAAAAGGCCGGCATCCTTGCCGGCCTGAGTCTCACCTGCGAAGGGGAGATTCTGAGGGTTGGAGCGGCTTGCCCTGAGCGATAGGGAAAGCCAGGTTCATTTATAGAAAATTTGCGGGAGCAACGGTGTGAACCGCGTCACACTTTGCAAAAGGCACATCAGTTGCGAGCGAAACAGACGGCCTAGTATCGCGCATCGATTTGCAATGCGTGAATGTCGGAGTTCATCAGATCACCGACGGCATCATAGACAAGCTGGTGTCTTTCCAGGGCGGAGCGTTTTTTGAATTTTGGCGATTCGATCAATACAAAGAAATGTGAGAGGCCGTCGCGTGCGCCTGCATGGCCTATATGCTTTTCGCTGTCGTCCCTGATTTCCAGTCTCGTTGGCTCGAGCGTTTCCAGTCTTTCCCTGAGCAGCCGGATGCGTTCCTCATTCATGGCAAGACCTTTTTTAACGGAGCGACTTCAGTCGCCTTGTAGACGCCAACTGCAACATAGGGGTCTGCATTGGTCCAGTCCGAGGCCGTATCGAAATCTGCAAATGCCGCCACGATCAATGAGCCGGTCAATCCTTCGGAACCAGGGTCTTCGCCATCGATTACGGGAAAAGGACCCGCCAAGACCAGGTGGTCTTCATTCTTTAACTGTTTGGGTCGCAGCATGTGCGCCGGACGCGCCGAGGTTCTGGGTTCTGCGGCTTCCGGTACATCTCTGCCGATAATGGCGTACAGCATGATTAGTCCTCGCGTTTTGATGCCACCGGCACACCCTCGTCCTCAACGGAGTCCGGTATATGTCTGACTTTGGAGTGCATCCAAAAACCCTGCGCAAGAGCGAACAAAAAGGTCAGGCCAAGAAATCCGAATAACTTGAAGTTGACCCACGTGTTTTCGTCGTAGTTGTAAACCACATAGAGATTTACGAAGCCCATAACCAGGAAGAAGCCAGCCCACATCCGATTCAGAGAGCGCCACGATACGGCATCCATATCTATCGCGTGGTTCATCATCCGCTGGATTATCGGCTTGTCGCCGAAAAACTCGCTCCCGAGAGCGACCGCGAAAAAAAGCCAGTACAAGACGGTGGGCTTCCACTGGATATACAGGCGATTTTGCAAATAAAGCGTGACTCCACCAAAAATAACGATCAGTACCGCGGAAATGACATGCATTTTATTAACGCTGCGGGTGCGTAACCAATGCACACCAACCTGTAGTACAGACGCCACGATTATTACGCCGGTCGCGACATACATTCCGAAAAACTTGTAAGCGGCGAAAAATGCCACGATGGGGAAAAAATCGAATAGGAGTTGCATACAGGATTCCGATGTATCGCCAACAGGAGACCACTGAGGCTGGGTATGATAGCCGAGCCACGCCCCCGTCCCAACCCGGTAGGCCTGGCGAGACGTCAAAAAGCTCGAATTCACGGCCGACATCGTTACAATTCCCCAATGGCAGAGTTCCTCACGATTCATCCGGACAATCCTCAGCCCAGACTAATCAGACATGCGGCCAACGTACTGCGCTCTGACGGCCTGGTCGTATATCCCACCGATTCGTCCTACGCGCTTGGCTGCGCGTTGACCAACAAGTTCGGCGCCGAACGAATAAAAAAAATTCGTGAGGCCGACCGTCATCACAACCTGACGCTGGTGTGTGCTGACCTGAGTACTATCGGCGTGTACACCAGACCGGATAACTGGGCGTACCGGTTGATCCGGTCATTAACGCCGGGACCGTATACGCTGATTCTGAAAGCAACCCGAGAGGTTCCAGCGCGCTTGCGTCACAAGCGGCGCAAGACAGTCGGGATCAGGGTTCCCGATAACCGGATTTGCCACGCATTGCTGACCGAGCTTGATGCGCCGGTGTTGAGTTCGACGTTGATCATGCCAGGCGACGATATGCCATTGAACAGCCCAGCTGAGATTCTTATGCGACTGGGCGACGACGTGGATCTGATTGTCGATGGTGGTCTTTGCCCGGCCGAACCGACTACGGTTCTCGATCTGACTGGTGCTGCTCCGGAGTTGTTGCGCACAGGCAGGGGGCCAGTGGAATCCTTGCTCTTATAATGGGCCTTGTTGCTTCCGGATGCGTATAATAAGTCGATGCAAAACCTGAGTCTGATCCAATCAATCGCGGTTTACGCCATTCCTGCGCTCCTCGCCATAACCGTTCATGAAGCAGCCCACGGATACGCAGCGCGCCACTTCGGCGACAGAACGGCCGAGATGCTCGGTCGCCTGACCCTGAACCCGTTGAAACATATTGACCCAGTTGGCACGATACTAGTGCCATTGACGTTGCTCATAATGGCGAATATGTCCGGCGGTCAGGTGTTTCTTTTTGGCTGGGCGAAACCGGTTCCCGTTTCGATCCGTAATCTGCGAAACCCGCGCCGAGACATGGCCCTTGTCGCCGCGGCGGGGCCGGGCTCAAACCTGGCAATGGCGGCGACCTGGACGCTAATTCTGGGAATTGCCGGTGCGATGCCTAGAGGGGGGATGCTGGTCGAACCACTGGTCTATATGGCTATTTTCGGTGTTTTCTTTAATGTCCTTCTGGCAATTTTTAATTTGTTGCCCTTGCCGCCGTTAGATGGTGGGCGCGTGTTGGGCGGATTCCTGTCGCCCAAAGCTTCAGCGAGTCTGGATCGCATTGAGCCATACGGATTTTTTATTATTATTGCTTTGATGGTCACAGGAATTCTATGGCAAGTCGTTGGCCCGATTATCCGACTGGTTTCCGGGTTCTTTTTTAATTTGGTCGGCGCATAGGGACGCGTAGGAGAAATCGTTGGCGAAATCCGGACAAAACAATCGGGTCGTTTCGGGCATCCGACCGACGGGTGGGACGCACCTGGGCAATTACCATGGCGCGTTGAAAAACTGGGTCGCGTTGCAACACGAATACGAATGTTATTTTTTTGTCGCTGACTGGCACGCCCTGACCACCCATTATGATGATTCGGCCGATCTGGATAATTATGTCCAGGAAATTATCATCGACTGGCTAGCGGCCGGCTTGAACCCGAACATGTGCACGATGTTTATTCAGTCACGGGTTGTCGAACACGCCGAATTACACGTGCTGCTGTCGATGATCACGCCGTTAAGCTGGCTGGAGCGTGTGCCTACCTACAAAGACCAACAGGAAAGACTCAAGAAAAAGGACCTGTCTACCTTTGGGTTTCTGGGTTATCCACTGTTGCAAAGCGCGGATATCCTGTTGTACAGGCCTGCCTATGTTCCGGTCGGTGCCGACCAGGTTGCTCACGTGGAAATCACTCGGGAGATTGCTCGACGCTTTAACCATCTGTACGGCCGCGAGCCGGGGTTTGAAGACAAGGCCAACGACGCGGTCAGGAAACTGGGCGGCAAAAACGCAAAACTGTACCAACAAATGCGCAGGAAATACCAGGAAAAGGGCGAGTTGGAGGCATTGGAGAAAGGCAAGGCGATCGTCATGGATCATGCCAGCCTGACACTGGCGGACCGGGAGCGATTGCTTGGTTTCCTCGAAGGCGGGGGGCGAAATATTCTCGTGGAACCGGAGGCATTGCTGACCCCGACGCCGAAGGTTCCCGGGCTGGATGGGCAGAAAATGTCCAAGTCATACAACAACACGATCGGTTTGCGGGAAGACCCGGATTCGGTCGACAAAAAACTTCGGACTATGCAGACTGACCCGGCAAGAGTGCGGCGAACCGATCCGGGAACCCCGGAGAAATGCCCGGTCTGGGAACTGCATAAAATATACTCAGACGAGCAGACCCTGGAATGGGTGCAAGAAGGCTGTACGACCGCTGGAATCGGCTGTATCGATTGCAAGAAGAAATTGATTGAACGGGTGGTGTCCGAAATTGAGGAAATGAGGACGCGCGCCAGGGAATACGAGGAAAATCCGGAATTCGTTCGCAGTATCATTGCCGAGGGATGCGAGGACGCGAGAGATGCGGCTCGCGATACCATGGATGAAGTTCGCCAGGCCATGGGCCTGGACTACAGATAGGCCGGGACTTTGATGGAAGAGAAAAAACCTGATCTGAAACTGGTGCGCAGCGGGCCACCCCCGTTGCATGAAGGTGAAGACGGCGGTACTCCACAGCAAGGCGAAATGCCGTTCGCGGTCGTTCAGGGCGAAGAAGTTACCGAATTGCCCAGGGATCTGTATATACCGCCGTATGCACTCGAAGTGTTCCTCGAGGCGTTTGAAGGTCCGCTTGATCTGCTGCTTTACCTGATCAAACGCCAGAACCTGGATATCCTGGATATTCCGATCGCCGAGATTACCCGCCAGTATGTGGAATACATCGAGCTGATGACGGAGATTCAGCTCGAGTTGGCCGGCGAGTATCTACTGATGGCGGCGATGCTGGCCGAAATCAAGTCACGCATGCTGTTGCCGCGGCCTGTTGAGAGCGGCGACGAAGAGGATGATCCGCGGGCCGAGCTTGTCAGGAGACTGCAGGAATACGAAAGGTACAAAAAAGGGGCGGAAGAGATCAACCAGATGCCGCGCATGGAAAGGGATATTTTTCCGGTCGAAGCGGAACTGGTCGATAAGAAAATCGTTCATGTGCTGCCGGACCTGGACCTGAAAGAATTGTTGGTCAGTCTGAAAGAGGTGCTGGCAAGGGCCGAGCATTTCGCGCATCACCACATCCATCGCGAGGCGTTGTCGGTGCGGCAGCGAATGGGTGAGTTGCTGCTTACCATAAAACGCGACGAGTTTGTCGAGTTTTACCGCCTGTTCGATCCACGCGAGGGACGCATCGGCGTCGTCGTGACCTTTCTCGCTTTGCTGGAGTTGCTGAAGGAGCGTCTGGTGGAGTTAGTGCAGACGGAAAGCTTCGGGCAGATCCATGTCAAATCGGCATCGGCGGAAACCCGCGCAAAGATTGAACCGGATGGACAAAATACCGACGAGACCCGGGAGCAGGTCTGAAAAAATGAATGAAGCGCAAATTAAAAACATTGTCGAGGCAGCATTGATGGCATCGGGCAAGCCGCTAAGTATTGATAGTATGCTGTCGTTATTTGAAGAAGCTGACCGTCCGGAATCAAAAACCATACGCGAAGTTATCGAGAAGATTCAGGCGGACTATACGGATCGTGGGATCAAGCTGAATCAAGTTGCCAGTGGCTACCGAATTCAGGTCAGGCCGGCTTATAGCGCATGGGTGTCCCGTTTGTGGCAGGAGAGGCCGCCACGCTATTCACGCGCATTGATGGAAACGATAGCGTTAATTGCCTACCGGCAACCAATAACGCGCGGCGAGATCGAGGAAATCCGCGGTGTCAGCGTCAGTACGAACATCATCAAGACGCTTCTGGAAAGAGGTTGGGCGCGGGTGGTTGGTCATCGGGATGTGCCGGGAAAACCGGAGATGTTTGGGACGACGCGGGAATTTCTCGACTATTTTGATCTCAAGAGTCTTGATGAATTGCCGACGCTCGGTGAGATCCAGGATTTCGACAGCCTGAATGTCGAACTGGACCTGCAGGATCCAAATGGGCCGGCAAGTGTCAGGTCAATGCCGGCGGCAGTCAGTCAGAACACGCCGTCAGAAGAAATGAGTGGGGAGAGCACGGCTGTTCAGACTGCGGAAATCGAGCCCCAACCGCTACGAGTCGTCAGCACAGAATCTGCCGCCGCGGAGCCACCGGCGGAAAACCTGCCTGGATCCATAGCGTCGGATCCGGATTCCGTTGAGGAATCCGGTGACAAGTCGATTGCCTGACAAGCAACGCATTCAAAAATTTCTTTCGGCTCGGGGTGTCGGTTCGCGACGGCAGGTGGAACGCTGGATTTCGGAAGGCCGCATCAAAATTAACGGGCGTCTCGCCGAACCTGGCGAGCCGGTGGGTCCCGAAGACAAAATCCGAATCGATGGCAGACCGGTCAGCTCGAAAACCCTGGCCGATCATCAGTATCTGATGTATCACAAGCCAGTTGGCGAGATCTGCACAAGAACCGATCCGGAAGGCAGAAAATCGGTTTTCGACCGATTGCCCCCGCTAAAAGGCGGCCGCTGGATTAGTGTTGGCCGTCTCGATATCAACACCGATGGCTTGCTTATTTTTACGACCGACGGTGAATTGGCCAACGCCTTGATGCACCCCTCCCGGGAAGTGGTCCGCGAATACGCGGTCCGGGTGATGGGTGAGCCGGGCGATGAAAAAATCCAACGACTTCTGGATGGCATGGAGCTAGATGATGGACAAGCGAAATTCAAGTCTGTTGTCCCCGGGGGCAGCGGCGAGGGCGCTAATCGTTGGTTCCATGTCACCCTGGCGGAAGGGCGAAACAGAGAAGTCCGGCGCTTGTGGGAGGCGGTTGGCGTGACTGTCAGCCGATTGTCTCGTACCCGCTATGGTTCGCTACGCCTGCCGCGAAACCTGGCGAGAGGACGATACCGGGGCTTGTCCGCCCATGAAGTGCGTGAACTCTACCGGGTCGCTGGCATGGAGCAAGAGCACAAGAACGAACCAGCGCGCAAAGCCCCGGCCAGGAGTCGCCGCAAGTAGACGGCAAGACTCAGGGCTGACAGTCCACGCTCAAATTGCTAACGCCGCGGCTGTCCGGACCGAGAAAATAAAGAAACGGTGCCAGTACCTCATCGGGTCGGGCGGATTTGCCGGGGTCCTCCGCCGGAAAAGCAGCCCGCCTCAAATTTGTGCTGGTCGCGCCGGGATTGACCGTATTGACCCGGATCGGAATATTTTCGGTTTCATCGGCCAGCACTTGCGCCAGCCCTTCGATGGCAAATTTTGAAACCGAGTAAGCGCCCCAGTGAGCCCGCCCCTTGCGACCAACAGTACTGGAAACGAATACGACCGATGAATCTTTCGATTTCCGCAACAACGGCATGCTGGCTCGAGTCAGCAGAAATGGCGCATTAAGATTGACCTGCAAAACCCGGTACCAAAGATAAGGATCGTAGTGCTCGATCGGGCTCAGTTCTCCCAGGGTTCCGCCGCAATGTACCAGTCCGTCAAGGCGCCCATACTCCTTGCTCAGCACCTCCGTGATTTTCTCGTACTCCGTCCATTCGGTCGTTTCCAGGTTAAAGGGGAAAATGCCCGGTCGTGATCCACCCGCTTCGGTGATTTCGTCATGCAGGTTTTCCAGGCGGGGTACGTTGCGGCCAAGCAAAACGGTCGTTGCTCCCAGCGCGGCGCATTTTACAGCCAGCGCACGTCCTATACCCTCGGTTACGCCGCTGATCAGAATGACACGGCCATCCAGTAACTTGTCCGGCGCCTCGTATTTATCTATTCGTCGCATCGGTCTGGTCAGCTCAATCCTGCCTGTTAGCTCGCCTGGCGGCCCGCCAGGAAACCCGCATCATCTCAAATGCAGACAAAGCCGTCGTGCCCAGAAAGACCTCCCTGTAATTACTGCTGCGCATCTTGTCGAACATACGCCGGTGCATAGCTAAATTGACCGCCGTGGACGGGTGTGTTGTCAGAATGTTCGCAGCGACATTATCCGCGTGGTCCGGAATCTGTTCGCGAATCAGTTCACCCAGAAGTCTCGTGATTTCAACTGCGGCCTGTCGCGGGTGATCGCTGTGCAGATCGGCAATCGTCAGTCCGGATTCGTCGAGCCATTGCAAGGGCAGGTAAACTTGTCCAACCGCCAGATTCAATCGCAGGTCGCGTAGCATTTCGATCAACCGAATCCCCGAACCGATAGTCAAAAGACTGTCTTTTTGGTCCGCCGCAAACGATTTGCCATGCAAAATTTCGGCTTGCAGGGAGAGCAAACTACCACCGCCAAGGCGGCAATAACGCAGCAGATCGACCGGCCCCGGATAACGGGTCTTTGCGAGGTCCATTTGCGCCGCGTCGACAATGTTGCCCATTAATTCCGGGTTGAGCAATGGTTCGCCGTGCTCATCCAGCAGGGACCTGCAGACCGGGTGAACCGCGCTGCCGCTGGCATAGCGTTCGATCTCCTCGCGCCACCAGGCCAGTTTTATGCGGGCGATATCCGGCTCCTGAACCCGGTGAACGGCCGTCTCACAAGCATGCTGAAAAGAAAACAGGGCGTGCAGGCGCGTGCGCAGCCAGGCCGATGCATAAAGGCAGATAAACCAGTTCAGTGAGCCGGGCCGGACACCTTCCGACAGCATTGGCTGCATTGGGGTTTGATCGCAAGCCGGGCCGGACATCGGTTTCAGGATCCGGCTGCGTCTTTTTCTTCCGCGGTGTCTTCGTCCTGGGGCGACTGGAGTTGGCGCGTTGTTTTGTCCAGAGGTTCAAGCGCGGGCATTTCCTTGGGTGCGGGTATGCCCATGTCGATGAATTTCCGCGCGCCCGGCAGGACTTTTCGCTCCAGGGATCCGACAGCGCTGTTAAAAGCATCGACACTACTGCCGAGCTGGCGCCCTAATTTCGACAGGTGGCCGATAAAGGTCGTGAGCCTGTGGTAAAGATCCTGGCCAAGATCTCTGATGTGCTCGGCGTTTTCGGCAAGCGTCATCTGGCGCCAGCCATAAGCAACCACTTTTAACAACGCGATCAGGCTGTTGGGCGTAGTTAGCAGGACCTTTTGTTTGATCGCTTCTTCGTTGAGGTTGGGTTCTATATCCAAAGCGGCTGACAGGAACTGTTCGCCGGGTACAAACAATATGACGAATTCCGGGCTGCCATCAAATTGGGACCAATAGCTTTTGCTCGACAACTCACGAACTCGTTCGCGCACATGCCTCGCGTGACGCTTCAGGGCTGTTTGCCGGCTCTTGGCGTCTTTGGCCGCAGTAGCCTCGAGATAGGCATCGAGAGGCGTCTTTACGTCGACCACCAGGGTTCTGTTTTCCGGCAGATGAATGATCATGTCCGGGCGAAGGGACCCGTCATCACCTTCGGTCTGGGCCTGTTCCGAGAAATCGCAGTGTTCGACCATGCCAGCCAGTTCCACAACCCGCCGCAGCGTGAGTTCTCCCCATTGACCACGCACCTCGGGCCGGCGCAGGGCATTGACCAGATTTTGCGTCTCTTCGTGCAGTGCCTGCTGACTTCTGCTGACCGATTCCAGTTCCTTGTAGATGCTTCCGTAAGCTTCCTTGCGCTCCTTCTCTATGCGCAGCAACTGTTCTTCTGTTTTCTTTAGCGCTTCGGCGACCGGCTTGATCAGGGCTTCAATCGCTTTTTCCTTCGCTTGCATCTGACCGTGCGCTTTTTCCTGATGGCTGCCGAGATTTTCCTTGGCGAGTTTGAGGAAAGTTTCACTGTGATCGCGGAAAGATTTCCCTGTTTGCTCAATCATGCTGGCAGCCAGTCTTGTTTCCGCTTGTTTCAGGGCTTCCTGTCTTTCTTCTTGCAACTGGTCCTGAGATTTGAGTTGTGATTCGAGGGCGCTGTTGCGGGCTCGCATGCTGCTGATCTTGTTCAGCAGATACAAGCTGGCGGCCATGGTACCGACGATGAGGCCGGCCAGGCCAGCCGCAGCCAGGAACCAGATCAGATTTTGCGTAGCAGCACCGGTCATGGGTCTATTTTAAGCCTATCAGGCCGATCAGTTCCCCGGGTTTATTAATAGTGGCTGTGGCCGGCCATGCATACGGGTCCGTCCCTCCCGGAATATAACCGTATGTCGCCGCAATCCCGGCCATATTCGCACTTTTTGCGGCTTCCATATCACGGCTCGCGTCACCGACATAAACACAATCCTGCGGTTCTGCGTTTAGCAAACTGGCCGCATGAAGCAACGGCGCCGCGTGGGGCTTGCGCTGCGCCAGCGTGTCGCCGCAAACGAGACAACCGGTGCGCTGATCGATGCAGAGATGCCGAATCAGGGGCTCAGTCAGCCAGGCAGGCTTGTTGGTAACGATTCCCCAGGGGATGCCGCTCGTATCCAACCAATCCAGAATTTCGGCGAAGCCATCGAAAAATACCGATTCCCGTCCATTCAATCTGGCATAGATCTCCAGGAACCGTTGTTTGAGCGCCTCAAATCTGTCCTCGTTCGATTGCTGCGCCCAGGCAAGACCAAGCAACCCGGCGGCGCCCTGCGAGACATGCGGGCGAATTTCCTGATAGGCCATTGGCGCCTTGTTTTCCTCCGCCAGCAGCTGGTTTAGCGCAGCGGCCATATCCGGTGCGGTATCGACCAGGGTCCCATCCAGATCGAGCAACACGGCCGAAACCAGGATGACGGGCGGAGAGTTCAGGATGCCGGCTCGCGACTGCAATGCATCAGATAGTTGACATCGGTATCACGGTTGAGCCGAAACCGATCGGTAAACGGGTTGTATGTCATGCCCGTAATATCATGGACTACAAGCCCGGCGTTCCGGCACCAGGCCGCCAATTCGGACGGCCGGATAAATTTACTGTAATCGTGAGTTCCTTTTGGCAACATTCCGAGTACATATTCGGCACCAATGACTGCCAACGCATAGGCCTTCGGGTTGCGGTTGATGGTAGAGAAAATTAACTGGCCACCCGGCTTGACCAAGCCCGCGCATGCGCTGACTACAGAAGACGGATCGGGAACGTGCTCGAGCATCTCCAGACAGGTAACCACGTCAAACTTCTCTGCATGTGTTTCCAGCAGCTTCTCTGCCGTGGCCAGCACATAGTCGACACGCTGACCGCTTTCAATCAGGTGCAGCCTGGCCACCTTCAATGGCGCGTCCGCTGCGTCTACCCCGGTTACCTCGGCACCCGCTGCAGCCATCGCCTCGCTCAGCAGGCCGCCGCCACAGCCGATATCGACAATAGAGGCTCCACGAAATTCACAGCGCCGCGAAATATAATCCATCCTTAACGGATTGATCCGGTGCAGCGGCTTGAAATCTCCATCCGGATCCCACCAGCGCGCCGCCATCGCCGCGAACTTTTCTACCTCAGCGGCATCGACATTGTCCAGCCGGATATCTGCGGGCTCATTCACGATTCGTCGCCGTTATCAAGATCAATCTCCAACCCTGTACAAATGTATGTCCTGTTGCGGATAGGGGATGCTGCAACCGCCGTCTTCCAGTCCCGTCTTGATGTTTTCCAGCAAGTCACTGCGGGTGGCAGCGTAGTCTTCCCTACGCACCCACGGGCGCACCGCCAGGTCGACGCTGCTGGCGCCTAGCTCCATGACGAGGATGACCGGCGCCGGCTCTTTCAAGATCCGCTCATCCGCGCTCAGTATCTCCTCGACGATCTGTTTGGCCTTAGCGATGTTGTCGTCGTAACCGATGCCGATGATCAAGTCGATCCGACGTGTGGCCCTGGCCGAGAAATTGGTGATTGTTCCACTGAAGATCTGCGCGTTGGGTACGATGATTTCCCGGTTATCGCCGGTTTTCATGACCGTATTGAACACATTGATTTGCTCTACCGTGCCTAAAGTTCCGCCGGCCTCGATGAAGTCTCCGGTCTTGAAGGGGCGAAACAGAATCAGCATGATGCCCGACGAGAAATTCGATAATGACGATTGCAGCGCCAAGCCGACGGCCAGGCCGGCAGCGCCGAGTATGGCCAGGAACGATGTGGTATTTACGCCGACCTGATCCACCGCCGCGATGATCACCGCGATTAGCAACGCGGCATAAATAACGTTGTGCAGGAAATGGGTCAACGTGGCGTCAACGCCGGCTTTTTTCATTACCCGGTCGACGCCGTTGGTAACCATTTTCGCAAGCCAACGGCCGACCACGAATATCAATGCTGCGAGACCAATCTTGATGACCCATGGCAACAGCAGTTCGGCTAAGCGGCCAGAGGTGACTAATTCATTCAGTTGATCCATTCTTGCTCCAGTCTTGGGTTCGTTTTCCAGCCGTCTGTTTATGCGCCGGGATCGTTGTTCGCCCGCCCGGTGTCTGCCCGGATTTTTCGCGGGCGAGCCAGTGAGTTCCGGGTATTATAGTATGTGATCCGAATCGTCTGTTGAACGATTTGCGGCACCCACGTCACTCCAAACCGAAAAATATTCCGCTATGCAGACGAAAAGCCAGATTTGCCCGATTCGCTGGCAGGACAATGCATTGTTTCTGCTGGATCAGAGGCGCCTGCCCGCCGAAGAAACCTGGTTGCGCCTGGATAACGCGCCCGAGGTTGCCGAGGCGATTCGCAACATGGTCGTTAGAGGTGCGCCGGCGATCGGTTTTGCGGCGGCTTTCGGCGTGGTCCTGTCGGTGCTGCGGCACGGCTCTGCGGCAGGCTGGCGAAATCTGGTCGACTCGGACATTGAAACGCTGGCGGCCGCACGGCCCACGGCGGTCAATCTTGCCTGGTCGCTGGGCCGCATGACAAAGCTGCTTGCAGCGGAGTCGGACGACCTGGCCCGAAGCCTGCTCGATGAGGCACAAGATCAATTGAAGACCGATCGTGAGCAAAACCTGCGAATGGGGCAGGCGGGCGCCGAGCTGATCGAAAAAGGCAGCAAGGTCATGACTCATTGCAACGCCGGCGCCCTGGCTACAGCCGGCTATGGAACCGCCTTGGCGGTGATTCGCGTGGGCCACGGGCAGAAGAAAATCGAGCAGGTCTTTGTTGGCGAAACCCGGCCATGGTTCCAGGGCTCTCGCTTGACCGCGTGGGAGTTGGCGAAAGACGGCATACCGGTAACCTTGCTGGCTGATTCCGCCGCCGCCCAGGCAATGCAAAAAGTCGGGATTAACTGGCTTATCGTTGGCGCCGACCGGATAGCGGCCAATGGCGATGTCGCGAACAAGATCGGCACCTATGCTCTCGCGATTGCCGCACGCCACCACGGCGCGAAAGTCATGGTCGTGGCGCCCCATGCGACGGTAGATATGAGTATCAGCGATGGTTCCGGAATCCCGATTGAAGAGCGCTCGGCAAACGAAATCCTCGATGCGGCGGGCATCGAAAACTGCCTACCGGAAATCACCATCGCCAATCCCGCTTTCGATATAACACCGGCCGCGTTGATCGATTTTATCGTGACCGAGAAAGGCGTTTTTCGAGCACCCTTTGAAGGGGCATTTAGCCGACTGAAACCGGGCAAAATGACCTGATTTTCCTAGGGCGAAAATGCTCTGTGTGTTAAGATATAAGCTGGTTCAAATGGCCTGGACGGAGTGGTTCTCCGACCGGGCCAAACTATAATTTGGAACCCGTTAAATTCCACTATGGCCGAAATCGCTCGCGGAATAATTCACTTAAATCTCGAAGACGAGATGCGTCAGTCCTACCTGGACTACGCGATGAGTGTCATCGTTGGACGGGCCTTGCCGGATGTGCGTGACGGTCTAAAACCGGTGCATCGCCGGGTCCTTTTTGCGATGAAAGAACTGGGTAACGATTACAACAAATCCTATAAAAAATCGGCCCGCATCGTCGGCGATGTAGTCGGTAAATATCACCCTCATGGCGACTCCGCCGTTTATGACACGCTGGTGCGGATGGCGCAGCCGTTTTCGATGCGTTTCATGCTGGTCGACGGGCAGGGAAACTTCGGCTCGGTGGATGGCGATGCGCCGGCGGCCATGCGTTACACCGAAGTTAGAATGGCGCGCATCGCACATGAATTGCTTGCCGACATCGACAAGGACACCGTCGATTTTGTCGGGAATTACGATGAGTCGGAATTTGAACCATCGGTAATGCCGACCAGGATTCCGAATCTCCTGGTCAATGGCTCAACGGGTATCGCCGTCGGCATGGCGACTAATATTCCGCCCCACAATCTGGGGGAAGTCGTGGAGGCCTGTATGGCCTTGATCGACGACCCAACTATCGAAATCCGCGACCTGATCAAGTACCTGCCTGGTCCGGATTTTCCGACTGCTGCCATGATCAATGGCTCGAGCGGAATCTACGAGGCCTACATGACAGGCAGGGGACGCATACACCTGCGTTCGCGGACGCATATTGAAGATATCGGCAGCTACGACAAGCAGGCCATCGTTGTCACCGAACTGCCGTACCAGGTCAACAAGGCGAGATTGCTGGAAAAGATTGCTGAACTGGTGCGCAACAAAAAGATTGAGGGCATAACCGAACTGCGTGACGAGTCTGACAAGGACGGAATGCGGGTCGTCATCGAACTGCGCCGCGGCGAAGTACCCGATGTTGTGCTTAACAACTTGTACAAACACACGCAGCTTCAGACGGTGTTTGGAATCAACATGGTCGCATTGGTCGATGGCCAGCCAAAAGTCCTCGGTCTCAAGCCGATACTGGAAGCGTTTTTGCGACACCGGCGCGAGGTCGTAACCCGGCGCTCGATTTTTGATTTGAGAAAGGCGCGCAGTCGCGCACACATCCTGGAAGGGCAGGCGATCGCCTTGGCGAATATCGACGAGATTATTGCCCTGATCAAGGGATCACCATCGCCGGCGGAAGCCAGGGCCGGTTTGCTGGCCAGGTCGTGGAAACCAGGTCCGGTAACTGCGATGCTCGCCCGAGCCGGCGGCATCGAGTCTCGTCCGGACGATCTTGAGGAAAAATATGGCCTGGACAACGACGAATACCTGTTGTCTCCGGCGCAGGCACAAGCCATCCTGGAATTGCGGCTGCATCGGCTGACTGGTCTTGAGCAAGATAAAATACTCAGTGAATACAGTGATTTACTTGAACTAATTAAAGGTCTTACTGAGATACTTTTCAGTCCGGATCGGCTGTTGCAAGTCATCCGCGATGAGCTACTGGCGGTATCCGATCAATATTCTGATCCCCGTCGTACGGAAATCATCGAAGACCACAGTGATCTGACCATTGAAGACCTGATCCAGCAGGAAGACGTCGTTGTTACCCTTTCGCATGGTGGCTACGCAAAGGCACAGCCTTTGTCGTCATACCACGCGCAAAAACGCGGTGGGCGAGGGCGCGCGGCGACCAAGGTCAAGGGGGAGGACTTCGTCGACCACCTTTTCGTTGCCAACACCCACGATACTTTGCTGTGCTTTTCCAGCCGGGGAAAACTTTATTGGCTCAAGGTTTACCAGTTGCCACAAGCTGGCAAGGGCGCGCGCGGCAAGCCGATTGTCAACCTGCTGCCGTTGGCGCCGGATGAGAGAATAAATGCTGTTCTGCCGATCAAGGAATTTACCGAGGACCGATTGGTCTTCATGGCGACCAGTAACGGTACTGTAAAGAAAACTGCGCTGAGCGCGTTTTCGAGACCACGCACCAATGGCATCATCGCCCTTGATCTGAGAGACAACAATCATCTGGTCGGCGTCGCCATCACCGATGGCAGCCAGGATATCCTGCTTTACTCGAGTTCGGGGAAAGCCATTCGCTTCAACGAGAAAGACGTCAGGTCAATGGGCCGGCTTGCGGCCGGTGTCAGGGGCATCAGGCTGGCGCCCGGGCACGAGCTGATCGCGCTGATCATCGCCACGGACGGTGCAATTCTTACCGCGACGGAACATGGTTTCGGTAAACGCACCAGGCTCAGCGAATTCCCCATCCGTGGCCGAGGTGGCCAGGGGGTGATTGGCATACAAACATCCGAGCGTAACGGGCGTCTGGTCGGCGCACTGCAGGTTGCGGACGACGATGAGATCATGCTGATCAGCGCCGGTGGAACCCTGGTGCGTACACCGGTATCGGATGTTTCCTTGCTGGGCCGAAATACCCAGGGGGTCAGGCTCATTCGCTTGTCCGCAGAGCAAAAACTTGCCGGCGTCGAGCGAATCGCTGCGCTGGTAGATGATGTGGACGCCGTCGAAGAATGACGCTTTTCATTGCTAGATCTTATTGAAGATTATGAGTTAACGATGATGAAGCGAGTGTACAATTTCAGTGCAGGGCCGGCGATGTTGCCGGGGCCGGTCATTGAGCGGCTACGGGAGGAAACGGGCGACTGGCATGGCGTCGGCATGGCGGCGATGGAAATGAGCCACCGCAGCGCGGAGTTTATTTCGATAGCCGAAAAAGCCGAAGCTGATCTGCGAGATCTTCTGTCGATTCCCGACAGCTACAAGGTTTTGTTCATGCAGGGCGGCGCGACCGCACAGTTTGCTGTCGTTCCGATGAATCTGTGTGCGCCCGGCGATACAGCCGACTACCTGGTGACCGGTTACTGGTCGCGAAAGGCGGCTAAGGAAGCCGCCCGTTTTTGTCAGGCGAACATCGCTCTGGATACTGCCGTAAACGGCGACACGAGCATCGCTGAGGAAAGCCAATGGCGCCTGTCTGACAAGGCCGCATTTTTTCATTACGTCACCAATGAGACCATTGGCGGCGTCCGTTTGCCGACCGTGCCTGTAACGAAGGCACCGCTTGTCGTGGATATGTCGTCGAGCATCCTGTCGGAACTGATTAATGTGAATGACTACGGGATCATCTACGCCGGGGCACAAAAAAATATTGGGCCGGTGGGACTGACAATTGTCATTGTCCGTGACGAATTATTGAATGAGCGGAAGGGGAATGGCCAGAAGGACACAATACCGATGGTCTTGGATTATCGGAAAATGGCGGACGCCGGGTCCATGCTGAATACGCCCCCGACCTTTTCCTGGTACGCGGCGGGGCTGGTGTTCGAGTGGCTCAAGGCGCAGGGCGGCATCGAGAAAATGGCTGCCCGCAACCGGGCCAAGGCGGATCGCCTTTACCAGGCGATAGACAGCAGCGATTTCTACTCCAACCCGGTGGAAAAGAAATACCGATCGTTGATGAATATTCCATTCATGCTGGCCGACGAAAGCCTCAACGCTTTATTTCTGGAACAGGCCGTTGAGCGCGGGCTGACTTCGCTAAAGGGGCACCGCACGGTCGGCGGGATGCGTGCCAGTATTTATAATGCAATGCCCGACGAGGGAGTCGATGCCCTCGTGGCATTCATGAGTGAGTTCGAGCGCACCAATGGCTAACTCTTTACCTGATGTCAATCAAAAAGCATGAGCGCCAAGAACCGATTCAAGATTCTGACTCTCAATAACGTATCGTTGGCGGGGCTGAAACGGTTTCCGCGCAGGCGCTACGAAGTGGCATCGGACATGTCGCACCCGGATGCCATCATGCTGCGGTCCCACAATATGCATGACATGGAAATTCCCGAAACGCTGCTTGCGGTCGCAAGAGCGGGGGCCGGCGTCAACAATATTCCCGTCGAACGCTGCAGCGCTGCCGGCGTACCGGTATTTAATGCCCCGGGTGCAAACGCCAATGCCGTCAAGGAATTGGTGTTGACCGCAATTTTTCTTGCCGCCAGGAACATCTGCCAGGCGGCGGATCATGTGAAAAACCTTCAGCTGGAAGGGGAGGAATTGGATGCGGCTGTCGAAGCCGGCAAGAAACAGTTCGTCGGCTTTGAAATACCGGGAAAAATCCTCGGTGTGGTGGGTCTCGGAGCCATTGGCGTCGAAGTGGCCAATGCGGCGCTGAATCTTGGCATGAAAGTTGTAGGCTTTGATCCGCAGATAACCGTCAGACGCGCCTGGCAAATGTCATCCGGCGTGGAACAGGCAAGCAGTCTAGACGATCTTTTTTCGCGTGCCGACGTCATTACCACCCACGTGCCCATTACCGACGGAACCCGGTGCCTGGTAAACGGCGCACGGCTCGGACTGATGCGCGACGGCGCGGTGCTTTTGAATTTCGCCAGGGCGCCGATCGTAGACGAAGATGCGGTAGCAAGTGCGCTGGAGAGTGGCAAGCTGCATGCTTTTGTCACAGATTTTCCCAGTGCCGCATTAAAGAATCATCCGCGTGTGACTGCACTTCCCCATCTCGGTGCATCGACCTATGAGGCCGAGGAAAACTGCGCCATCATGGTCGCCGACAATCTCCGAGATTTTCTGGAGAACGGCAATATTCGGCATTCCGTGAATTTCCCGGAGGCCATCATGCCGCGCAATGGCGGTCAAAGGCTGGTCGTTGTCAATGCCAATGTACCGAACATGGTCGGTCAGATTTCCACGGCTCTTGCCGAGGCGAATCTGAATATCGCGGATCTCCTGAACAAATCCAGGGATGATCTGGCGTATACAGTGGTTGACATCGATGGCAAAGCGGATGCGGTGACGCTGGGCAAGATTGGCGGGATCGATGGTGTTTTATCGGTGCGCGCGATAGCGGACTGAATATTCGGCAAGCGCCGGGCGCATCCGGTTGATTCCATGGTCGTGACCGGAAGGAATAGTTTCATGTTTGTTACGATGAATGTTTCCAAACTCAAGTCGGAGAAAAGAATGCCTCGATCGCCTTTTGATCTTGCCACCCCGAGTGTTCGGGAGATAAACCCATACCAGCCCGGCAAGCCCATCGATGAACTCGAACGCGAGTACGGGATCAGTGACAGCATCAAGCTGGCCTCAAACGAAAATCCGCTGGGGCCGGGCGCGAAAGTCTTGGCCGCGATCGAAAAGGCTGCGCCACAGACGGCCTTGTACCCTGACGGCAACGGTTTTCATCTCAAGGAAATGCTGGCGGCACATCACGATGTCGGCATCGACAGGATAACGCTTGGCAATGGTTCGAATGATGTACTGGTGTTGCTGGCGGAAGCATTCCTGACGCGGAATCACGAGGCGATTTACTCCGAATATGCGTTCGCGGTTTATCCTCTGGCCGTGCAGGCTGTCGGCGCTGTGGCGAAAGTCAGCGCCGCGCAGCCTGGGGATTCTATATCGCCGTTGGGCCATGACCTCGGTGAAATGGAATCCTTGATCAGCGACAAAACCCGCCTGATATTTATTGCCAATCCAAATAATCCTACCGGCACCTGGCTAAAAAGCCGTGAACTTAGAGATTTCATTGGACAGGTGCCGGATCACGCACTGGTTGTCGTGGATGAAGCCTATTTCGACTACCTGGAAGAACGGGACTATCCGGATACCAGCCGATGGCTGGATGAGTTTTCGAACCTGGTCGTTACCCGAACATTTTCCAAAGCCTACGGTCTGGCAGGACTGCGTATTGGTTATTCCTTGACTCATCCGGACGTAGCCAACGTCCTGAACCGGATTCGCCAGCCATTCAATGTCAATTCCCTGGCACTGGAAGCCGCACGCGCCGCGATGCAAGACAAGACCCACTTGCAACGTAGCGTTGCTCTCAATAACGAGCAGCGGGACATCGTGGCGACCGGGCTCAAGGAACTGGGTCTGCGGTTTGTCCCGTCTGTGGCCAATTTCATATTGGTGGATATGGGCCGGCCGGCCATGCCGGTCTACGAAGACTTGCTGCACCAGGGCGTCATCGTACGGCCGGTTGGCAATTATGGCTTGCCTGAGCACCTGAGAATTTCGATCGGCACGGCAGAGCAAAATCAGCGCCTTTTGCAGGCACTGCGTCAGGTGCTTTGACCTGGCTTATTCATGAATCGTCGCGATGATTGCGCAAACAAGGATCAAGCAACGGCGTGAGCGTATTCATGAATAATCCGGGTTAGGAAGTCGATTGAGCAGCGGGTCACATCGTCACGCCGCGGAGGTTGGTTGCCTGACCATCGCTGGCGGTCATGTGGGCGGCACAATTTCTGTTCCGGGCGACAAGTCGATCAGTCACCGGGTTGCGATGCTCGCAGCCTTGGCCAGCGGGACTAGCACCATCAGAAGATTCTGCAACGGGGACGATTGCCTGGCCACGCTGTCTGCGTTGAACAGTCTAGGGGTCGAGCATGCGTGGGACGACCAGGTCTTAAGCATTTATGGCGTTGGACGCGACGGCCTGAACGCACCTGGAGTGGCGATAGACTGCGGTAATTCGGGAACGACGATGAGGTTGTTGTGCGGGCTGCTCGCGCCACAAGACTTTTCCACCACATTAATCGGCGATGAATCGCTAAGCCGGCGGCCGATGGAGCGCGTGGCGGAGCCGCTTCGGGAGATGGGTGCCAGGATCACGACGACCGACGGGGGTCCTCCGGTCCGAATAGATGGCAATCCACAGCTCAGGGCGGGCCGGATAGAAATCGAGGTTGCCAGCGCACAGGTCAAGACCGCGCTCACGCTGGCCTCGCTGTATGCCGATGGCGAAAGCAGGGTTTCCACGCCGGGCATGGTCAGGGATCACACCGAGCGGTTGTTGCCATTGTTCGGCTGTCCGATCCGCACCGAAGGGCAGGCCACGGTGGTGCGCGGGCACGTGGAATTGCAGGCGATCGAATTCAGCGTACCCGGGGATATTTCAGCGGCTGCATTTTTCATGGTTGCCGCCTGTCTGGCAGGTCATGGGGTTACACGGATTGTGGATGTCGGTCTAAACCCCGGACGAAGCGCGCTGATCAGATTATTGCAGGACATGGGCGCACGAATTGAAGTATCGGAGCATTCCGCCGGCGCAGCTGAGCCGACCGGTGAGATTCATATCTGGCCGTCTGATCTAACCGGGATAGACGTGCCAAAGGACGTGGTGGCACCGGCAATAGACGAGTTTCCGGCACTTTGCGTTGCGGCGGCCTGTGCCGATGGTGAAACGACGATTCGGGGTGCGGGTGAATTGCGTTTCAAGGAGAGCGACCGTATCGAAACGATGGCCGTTGCCTTGCGCACCCTGGGCGTTTTTGTAGAGACCAGTTCTGACGGGTTGCTGATTCGGGGAGGCGATATCAGCGGCGGTACCGTCGATTGCGCCGGCGATCATCGTATCGCGATGGCATTGAGCATTCTTGGGCTGGTATCCCGGGATTCGTTGACGGTGACCGGGACAGAATGCATCCAGACGTCTTTTCCCGGATTTCAGGATTTGCTTGCAAAAGCGGGGGCGAACATCATTGGCAATCCGGAAATTCAAATATCCGCCGAGAAGCCGTAGAGGAGGCGTCGTGGACGATCGGAACATCGCTGTCGTTGCAATCGACGGGCCCAGCGGATCGGGTAAAGGAACCATTGCGCAACAGTTGGCGAGTTATCTGGGCTGGCATTTGCTGGATAGTGGCGCCTTGTACCGGCTGGTCGCGGTTGCCGCGCAAAATTCCGCGGTCGACCTGGATAACGAAGCCGGGCTGAGCCGCGTAGCGGCTGGACTGGATGTCAGATTCGTCAGCAAGGCGGATGGGACCGAGCAAATATTTTTGGGTCAGACCGATGTTGCCTGCGAAGTCAGAACCGAAGAAACGGGGAAAATTGCATCGAATATCGCCGCTATGCCTCAGGTGCGTGTGGCGTTAATGGAACTGCAAAAAAGGTTCCGCAAGGCGCCGGGCCTGGTCGCCGATGGGCGCGATATGGGTAGCGTGGTTTTTCCGGATGCGCCGGTCAAAATATTTCTCACGGCCAGCCCCGAAGAAAGGGCCCGGAGACGACATAAGCAGTTGAAGGACAAGGGAATTGATGTTAGCCTTCCGGCCCTTTCCGCAGACATCGCGGAGCGTGATCTCAGGGATACGGAACGTGCGGTTGCGCCGTTAAGGCCGGCTCCGGATGCCGAGATTCTGGATACCACCGATCTCTCGATTGACGAAGTGGTCGAGCAGGTAAAGAAAATAGTCGCCAGGACTTTGGCTGACCGGTAATCCGGGAGCGAAAGTCGCGGTGGCAATGGAGCGCTTTCCAAGGATCGGGAAGCATTTTTTTTGACGACGTTGCGGCAAGGATGTGCGCAACGATTTAAATGGTGGGCGCAAGCCCTTGGTATTAACAAAATGACTGAAAGTTTCGCAGAATTATTTGAAGAAAGCCTGGCGACGCAAAAAATGAAGCCTGGCACTATCCTCACCGGCAGTGTCGTGTCGGTTAGCGCCGAAGCCGTTATCGTACATGCGGGCCTCAAATCGGAAGCCGTAATACCGGCACACCAGTTTCGTAATGAAAAAGGTGAAATTGAAGTAGAGGTCGGCGACAAAGTCGAGGTCGCTCTCGACGCAGTTGAAGACGGATTTGGTGAAACCCGATTATCCCGTGAGAAGGCCAAACGTGCCCGTACCTGGTCACGGCTTGAAGAGTCGTTCAACAACCAGGACATCGTCACCGGCGTGATTACCGGTCGCGTGAAGGGCGGGTTTACCGTGGAAATCGAATTTGTGCGCGCCTTCCTTCCTGGCTCGCTGGTGGATATCCGGCCGGTACGCGATCCCAGCTATCTGGAAGGTAAGCCGCTGGAATTCAAAGTCATCAAGCTGGATCAAAAACGAAACAATGTGGTGGTTTCCCGTCGTGCCGTGGTCGAGCAGGAATTCAGCGCCGAGCGCGAAGAAATGCTCAAAAACCTGCAGGATGGCAATGTCGTCAAGGGCGTAGTGAAAAATCTGACCGAGTACGGCGCGTTTGTCGATCTCGGCGGTATCGATGGTTTGCTTCACATTACCGACATGGCATGGAAACGGGTCAAGAACCCATCCGAAGTGGTCGAGGTCGGCCAGGAAGTAGACGTCAAGATTCTCAAGTTTGATCGTGAACGCATGCGAGTTTCGCTGGGCATGAAACAACTCGGTGATGATCCGTGGCGCGATCTTGCGCGTCGCTATCCGCCTCAGACCCGTCTGTTCGGCAAGGTCACGAACGTTGCGGACTACGGATGTTTTGTCGAGATCGAGGCCGGCGTTGAAGGCCTGGTTCACGTCTCGGAAATGGACTGGACAAACAAGAATGTCAGCCCGGCAAAGGTCGTGCACATAGGCCAGGAAGTTGAGGTCCAGGTACTGGAGATCGACGAAGAGCGACGCCGCATTTCACTTGGCATCAAGCAGTGTCAGCCGAATCCCTGGGCCGAGTTTTGCTCAAGCCACAACAAGGGCGACCGTGTGCAGGGCCAGATCAAGTCGATCACCGATTTCGGTATCTTTATTGGCCTGGACGGCGGTATCGATGGCCTGGTCCACTTATCGGATATTTCCTGGGACATCCCGGGCGAAGAGGCCGTGCGCAATTACAAGAAGGGCGATGACCTCGAAGCTGTGATCTTGTCGATCGACCCGGAACGGGAGCGAATATCTCTCGGCATCAAGCAGATGGACAAGGATCCGTTCTCGAGCTATCTCGCGGAAAACCCGAAGGGAACCATCGTTTCCGGCACTGTTTCGGAAGTCGATGCGCGTGGTGCAGTGATCGCTTTAGCGGACGGCGTAGATGGTTATCTGCGAGCATCCGAACTGTCACGCGACCGCGTTGAAGATGCGCGCACGGTATTGAAACCAGGTCAGGAAATCGAGGCGAGATTCACCGGTCTTGATCGTAAGTCCCGCCGGATTGCTTTGTCTGTCAAGGCGAAAGAGGTACGCGAAGAGGCCGAAGCCGTACAACAGTACCGCACGGAATCGAGTAGTGGAACGAGCCTCGGTGATCTGTTGAAAGAGCACATTTCGGGCAAGGACGAAGAGTAAAAACAGGCCGCCGTTGCAAATAAATGCACTGGCGGTCTTGTTTTTTTAGCGCAGATGGTAGATAAAGACATATAAATCAAAGGCATAAAAACGGGTTCAGAATGACAAAATCAGAACTTATAGAAGTCATCGCTCGTAAACAGAAACATTTACCGACCAAGGACGTCGAGCTGGCGGTCAAACATTTGCTCGAAACCATGAGCGATGCATTGGCCAGCGGCAGCCGAATAGAGATAAGAGGCTTCGGTAGTTTTTCTTTACATTTTCGGCCGCCAAGAATCGGCCGTAATCCGAAGACAGGCGAATCGGTTGCCCTCGAAGGGAAGTATGTTCCGCATTTCAAGCCCGGCAAGGATCTGCGCGACCGTGTCAATCAAAGCCAGGGCACTCCGATTCGGGATTAGCAGTCTGTCACCAACCCGACCGGGAACCCAGATCACTTCGTTCGACACAATCGTTAAATTCGGGCCGGGGCGTTCTTTGTCTCAAACTGTCCATCGGAGCCGTTTGCGACCGCTGCTGCGGTTTCTCCGTTATTGTTGTTAAATAGTGGTCTAAAGACTGACGGACACGGCTAATGTTGCGCAAAACCATCGTTTTTTTCCTGGTCCTGGCGGTTGCTGCAATTGCAGCGATTTTCGCCAGCCTGAATCCTGCCGTTATTCCTCTCGATTTGGCTTTTGGTGAGATCCAGGCGCCGTTGACATTGGTTCTTGTTGCCTGTCTGGCACTCGGCTGGATACTAGGCTTGGTCAGCGCTTCTTTTATGATTTTTCGCATGATGGCGCAACGCAGGACGTTGCGCCGTTCGCTCGGACTGGCGGAAAAGGAAATAGACAACTTGCGAACCATGCCATTACCGGAAGCTGATAGCGAATCATCGATTCCTGAGCGTGATAAACGTGCCTGAAGCGATATTCATACCCAGTACGAAAAATGCTGACTGATTCGGCGCTGTTGCTCGCCAGCCTGTTCGTTATCGCGGCGGCTTGTGGATGGGCATTTGCAACCTACTACCCGGGTCACAACAAGGAGCCGCGCGAACAGAAGCTCAGCGCGAATTACTCAAAGGGCCTCAATTTCCTGCTCAACCAACAGCCCGATAAAGCGCTCGAAGTTTTTTTACAAATTGCGGAAATGGATACGGAAACAGTTGCGACCCATTTTGCGCTGGGAAATTTGTTCCGGCGACGGGGCGAGGTCGATCGCGCCATCAGAATTCACGAGAACCTGCTGAAAAGAGAAGAGCTTTCTGTCGAACATCGGGCGCATGCGGTGCTCGCTCTCGGTGATGATTTCATGCACGCGGGTCTGTTAGATCGTGCCGAGGAGAACTTTCTCGAATTGCGCCAGTTTGAGTTATTTCGGGAGACCGCATTGAACCGGCTGGTGTCAATCTACGAGCTGGAACAAGAATGGCGAAGAGCGATAGAAACGAGGCGTGAGCTGGAGTCCGAGAAAGTGACTGGCCAGGCGCCCGTTATTGCACACTATTATTGTGAACTGGCGCAGCATTGCATCGATGAGGGAAAGACCGATAAGGCCAGACGAAGGCTGCGTCGATCGAAACAGATACACAAGGACAATCCGCGCGCGATTCTGATGCGTGCCGATATTGCGCGTGACACGGAAGATTACCAACTGGCAATCAAGCTTTATCGAAAGCTCATCGACCGGGACCCCGAATTCGTTGCCGAAGTGTTGCCCCGGTTGTTGTCTTGTTACGAGGCGACAGACGCGGCTGCCGACCTGAACAAGGCGCTCCAGGCATTGGCGAAGAAAGGATTGAAGAACAGGACAGCGATCGCCTATGCCGCGATCATGGACGACATACTCGATTACCCCGTGATCATGGAATGCCTGCGTGAATACCTGGCCGAAAATGAGGCGTTTCGTGAGTGGTTCGCCGCGTTTCAGATGAGCTCGGACCAAATTGTTGGGAATCCCGACATGCTGAGTCGGGTCGCCGGAATTCTGCGAAAGACTTCTCCCGATGGCCGCATGTACCAGTGTAATCAATGCGGCTACATCGGCGTTCATTTGTACTGGAAGTGTCCGAGCTGCAAAAAGTGGGACACCATGCGACCCAGCACAAGCTTCAGCATCCAGACCTAAGCAAAGCCAGCAGCCTCTTCGGCCCAACCTCAAATGTACGACGCGGTGAACCGGGACCTCGCCGGGGATCCGGGCCGGGACTATCCGGTCTCATCCGGCAGATTTTCCAACTGCACTGCGCATGTCAGCGCGCTAGCTTGTTGTCGCCGAGCTGTTTCGGCGAAGGCGGGCAGATTTTCTGCCCGGCATGACATGCAGGTCATGCGCAAGAATCATCAGGAGGACAAAGCAATGAAAAAAGCACATCTGATCGCCGCTTTGCTGGCCGCGATCTGCAGTTTTCCGTTACTGGCGGGGCCGGTCAACATCAATACCGCCGACGCGGCGACGCTGGCCAGGGAACTCAATGGCGTGGGCATAAGCAAGGCTACGTTGATCGTTGAGTACCGGGACTCTCACGGCGACTTCAAGACGGCCGATGACCTGGCCAAAGTCAAGGGAATCGGCAAAATGACCGTCGAGAAAAATCGCGAGAATATTTTGCTTGGCAGCAAGAAAGAAGCAGTGAAAAAGAAATAACCGGGCTGGATGAGCGGGGCCGGCTGGGCGGCCCCGCTTACCGCTCGTGGATTCCAGACCGCCACCTGCTGGGTTATGATCGCGCTCGGGATGCAGAACGGGCGATCAATCGTGAGTAATACAGTCAGGACAGCAGTTTTCCCTGTAGCGGGCCGAGGAACGCGGTTTTTGCCGGTGACTAAGTCCAGTCCAAAAGAAATGTTGCCGGTGGTGGACAAGCCACTGATCCAGTATGCGGTCGAAGAAGCGTTGGCGGCAGGCGCCGAGCGGCTGATTTTTGTTACCGGGAGCAGCAAGCGGGCGATCGAGGATCATTTCGATCGGGATCATGAACTCGAAGCGGCGTTAAGGGATCAGGATAAGCCCGAGTTGTTACAGTCCATCAGGGACATTGTTCCGGATTCTGCGACCTGCATCTATGTCCGGCAGAGCGCGCCGCTGGGTTTAGGGCACGCCGTTTTGTGCGCTCGTGACGTGGTCGGCGATGAGCCCTTCTATGTTCACCTCGCGGACGACCTGATAGACGCCGAAATTCCTTGCCTGGTGCAAATGAATGAAGCCTTTTTAAGTTGCGAGGGCAGCGTCATCGGCGTGCAACCCGTGCCTGCAGACAAGACCGACCAGTACGGCATAGTCGAGGTTGAGGATGCAAGCGAGAAAACGACTCGCATCAAACGCATCGTGGAAAAACCGGCGCCGGAAAAAGCACCATCCAATCTCGGCGTTGTCGGGCGTTATCTGCTGACGCCAGCCGTATTCAAGCAACTGGCAACCACCGGCAGGGGAGCGGGCGGGGAAATTCAGCTGACCGACGGGATCGCCGGCCTGATGGCCGAGGAACCGGTGTACGCTTATCGTTATGACGGCAAGCGCTACGACTGCGGCAGCAAACTCGGTTACCTGCAAGCAACGGTGGAGTATGCGTTAAAGCATGCTGAACTGGGCCCGCG
>JAPUGL010000174.1 GCA_027292775.1 Gammaproteobacteria bacterium
AAAACAACGCGATTATTGTTACCGCGAATCCAACCAGCAACCCGCGCATCAATCCGCCCGCCACATGGCCAATAATAATAAAAGAATTGGGCAGGGGAGAGACCAGCATCTCTTCGATATGCTTACCGAATTTCGCCCCGAAAAAGGATGAAACCACGTTGCCGTAGGAGTTGGTGATAACCGACATCATAATCAGGCCCGGGGCGATGAACTGCATGTAGTCATAGCCATCCATTTGCCCGATACGCTTGCCGATCAGGTTGCCAAAAATTATGAAATACAAAGTCATGGTGATCGATGGCGGCAACAGCGTCTGCATCCAGATCCGTATGATCCTTTTGTATTCCCGGTAGACTATGGTCTGCAAGCCAATCAGGTCGGCCTTTAATCTCATTGCCCAGCTCCCGGTCCGGTGCCGGCGCCCTGGTTGTTGTTCTTGCTCTCGACCAGCCTCATAAACAATTCCTCGAGCCGGTTGGATTTATTTCTCATGCTGCAGGCGGTCAGTCCCAATGCCGAAAATTTCTCGAAAACCTGGTTCAGGTTCTGGTCCGGCCCGATTTCAATTTCGATCGAATGTTCGTCAACTTGGCGTACGACAAAACCATCGAGGACCGGCGCGTGGTCGATCTCTTCGCACAAATTGAAAACGAAGGTCTCGAGCTGAAGCTTGCGCAGAACCCGGCTCATGCGGTCATTCACGACGATCTTCCCTTCATCGATGATTGCAACGTTCCGGCACAGGCTTTCCGCCTCCTCCAGGTAATGGGTGGTCAGGATTATCGTCGTGCCCTGGTCATTGATTCGGCGGATGAACTCCCACATGGATCGACGAATCTCGATGTCGACTCCTGCCGTCGGCTCATCCAGGATAAGCAGGCGGGGCTCATGGACCAGCGCCCGTGCGATCATCAGCCGGCGCTTCATACCGCCGGACAGATTTCGCGACAAATCCTGTCTCTTGTCCCAAAGTTGCAGCTGGCGCAGGTATTTTTCCGCCCGCACCCTGGCCAGGGGCCGTGGAATTCCATAATACCCGGCCTGATTCAGGACGACATTGCTGACTTTTTCGAACTGGTTGAAATTGATTTCCTGTGGCACAACACCAATGCATGCCTTCGCTCCATCCAGATCCTGGTCAATATCGTAATCGAAGACGCTGACCTTCCCCGCGGTCTTGTTGACCAACGATGTCACGATGCCGATCGCCGTCGTCTTGCCGGCGCCATTCGGCCCGAGCAACGCAAAAAAATCGCCTTCCTCGACCTCCAGGTCTATACCCTTCAAGGCATGCACACCGTTGCCATAGGTTTTTTGCAGGCCGGATATGGAAAGTGCTTTCATACAGTTACCAGCTCTGCCCGGGTCGGTCCGGGCTTCAAAATCAGGAATGGAGAATACTAGCAAAGCATGAGCGGCAGAAACGACAACAGAGTGAATCAGCAGGAGTACGCAAAGTCGATCGACTGGTTATGCCGCCGGGACGATGATTTTCGGAGAGTCGTCAGCCGCCACGGTCTGCCGCCGATTTGGCGAAGAAAGCCTGGATTTGTCACCCTGATCCACACCATTCTGGAACAACAGGTTTCGCTGGCGAGCGCGAATGCGGTATTGATCAAGCTCGGACAAATGTGTACTCCGCTGAACCCCGACACGCTGCTGAGGCTGTCCAGCGCGCAACTGGCTTCAGCCGGGTTCAGCCGGCAAAAAATGCGTTATTGCCGCGCGCTCGCGGAGGCAATTTCCAGCGGTGAGTTGTATCTCAGGAAACTTCACAAGCTCGATGATGATGCTTTCCGCATGGAAATTACCGCTTACCCCGGTATCGGGCCATGGACCGCAAATGTTTACTTGCTGATGGCGCTGGGCAGGCCCGATGTCTGGCCGAGCGGGGACCTCGCGCTACAGGCCGCCGCCCAGTCGCTGAAAAATCTGAAAGCGAGGCCATCACCGGAAAAACTAGATCGGATCGGCGAGAAATGGCGACCCTATCGATCATCGGCGGCGCGCATACTGTGGCACCACTACCGAAATAACTGAGCTTATGACACTGAATCGCATCTGGCCCTTCCTGGTACTCCTCGCCCTTGGCTTGGCGCAGTTGGCCGTCTATTACCCGCAATTGCCGGAGACGATGGCCGTGCACTTCAACGAGCGAGGACTGGCGAACGGGTGGTCGAGCCGGGAAGTTTTTTTCTCGATACAGCTTGGCCTGCTGGTCATGCTGACCTTGATTGCGGCGTTTGCGCCTCTGTGGAGCTTCTGGCCGCGAATGAAGTTTCGCCTGCCAAACCGCGAGTACTGGCTGGCAAAGGAAAGAAGAGAGGAAACGATGGCCTGGGTAGAAAACAGTTATCGCAAATTGTTTCTGCTATCGATGATCCTGATGTTACTGGTCAGCGAGCAGGTATTGAGGGCAAATCTCAGTCAGCCGGTGCGTCTGGACTCTACCCTGTTTCTTGTGGCGTTGGGCCTATATTTTCTGGTCATCGCCCTGTGGCTGATCCGCCTGTTCAGAAGATTCCGCAGGCCTTAGAAAGCAACAGCCGGTATCAGATCTGATGAGCCTCCAGCAAAGGGCAATCTTCATCTTCTAATTCCATTGTTATTACATGCGTTGCATGTCTCGGGGCGTTGTGAAATGGGACCGAATCAAACTCTGCACTCACGCTGAAAAGTCCTTCTGCAGGCGAAACCCCTGCTTTTGGAGGGATATGACCAATCAGCGCCTGCCCGTATAACAATGCCGTTCCGATAACAAATACTCTGATCACGATCAATCCTCCTGGTTACATATCATATGATGCCTCAGGCGGGACGGAGTGCTAGCGGCTTGTCGTATGCAAGCCTCTTGCTGCCGCAGCAAGTAGCTGAATACCCTGCAAGCGCGTCGATTTCAGGACAAATTCTCCTGGCTCCCGGGCCGCCCTGACCATGCCGTGCCAATAAAGAGGCGCCCACAGGAAATTCGCATGCAGATGCAGCTTTCCCTGGTACTCCTGGGCTCTGAGCATGTTTATCGAACACGCCAGCAGCTTTCGACGTTCGGATTCACCGACACCCAGGACCAGCGAACTCGTCTCGCTACCGGCGCCCGCAAGCGCACGGCAAAATGTTGCCGCCAGCAAAACCAATGCAGACCCATCGCGTATTCCACGCTCCCGGTAGACCGAGGACGGTTCTGCACTGATCAAACAATCCGAAAAATCGATCCGAAAGAGGGCGAAGGGACCGCCCGCCAGTCGGTTTATCGCTCGTGCATCAAGTTTTCTCAGGCCACACGGCGGTGGCTGGCGTACTTCATGCCGAACAGGCGATGAGATACAGCGGTCAATAAAAGCCAGGTTCAAATCCCTCAAGTCCATGCATTGCTCCGCCTTGAGAATCATTTCGTGGCGGTCCATGAGGCCATATTCGTTGGTGTCCATAGTGCAATCCCCCCCGTTTGCACAAAAAATAGTGGTTGAAAACGACCATATAAAGGTTATTATCTCCCTAAAGTGGTCAAAAAGGAACAGTTAAGGCGAAAGTGATGAAAGTGACCGAAGAACGGTATCTCAGGGAGCGACAATGCTTCGACCTTGCAATCAGGATGATCGGACATGAGGCAAGAACCCAGACCATACGAAGTTGCACCCGCCTGTCCGAAGACCGGATTCGCAAGCTTTACCGCAATTTCTTTAAATATTCGGCCTCTACCAACGTCCGACGGCACCGTGGCAAGGCGCCCAGACGTTGTGAATATTTTGTCGAAACGCTGGCAACACAATTTGAAGCGACCACCCTCGCCGCGCTTTTTATTGCCGGAGGCATGCTGATCCGGAAAACGAGCCTGGTTACGCAGGAAAAGAACCTCGGGTATGGCCATGCCTTTTGCCGGATCTATGATCGCTTCACAGACTTTCACCCATCTCCACGCATCAGCTTCGACCACGGTTGGTTCTTGCTGGAGGCGCTACTCGACGCGAACGAGCTAGCCTTGCGCGCATGTGCGATCTGCAACAATTTATACCCTCATGACATCCTTGGCCTGCGCCCGCTGAAATGTCCCGGCTGCCGCGTCCTGAAACTCGGCTGAGTTAGCAAGACCAGGCTCAACAGCGCCCATGGCGAGGACAGTTCCTGCCGGTATAATCCCAGCCCGGGGATTCAACGATGCAGACGAAACCACATTTTTTCGCCAGCCACCATTTCGATCGCATGGCGCATCGGCGCGATCAGGATACCTGGCTGGAACAAAGGCGAAACAGCGGTACAAGCTGGTTCCTGCCGGTCGCAGCGAGCAAAAACCTGGTTTTTGAGGGGCCACCGCCGACCGCCGCCTTGTTAACGCTGGGGGAGGTGGACATGCTGTCATGCCCGCAGGTCTATCTCGGCGAATACAAGGAACGAAGTTGTTTCGCCCTGCTGACGGAAGCGGACCATGCCGCCGGCTGGCCAGGCACTGTTTTCCAACAGGTCTTGCGGGTCGCGACGATTATCGATACCGCCGAGGCATCCCTGCTGGCATACGCCAGGGCGATGAGCATCTGGCACCGGAATCACCGGCATTGTGGACGTTGTGGCGCGAGCACCGTCAGCACCCAGGCCGGACACGTTCTGGTCTGCAGCAACCCGGACTGTATCTGGCAGCAGTTTCCGAGGGTGGACCCGGCCATCATAGTCCTGGTCAGCGATGGCGAGCGCTGCCTGCTCGGGCGACAGGCTACATGGGACGCGGGCCGATATTCGACCCTCGCCGGATTCGTCGAGCCGGGCGAATCGCTGGAAGACGCCGTGATAAGGGAAGTGCACGAAGAATCCGGCATCGTGGTGCGCTCGCCGGTCTATCACTCATCGCAACCCTGGCCGTTTCCCAGTTCGCTGATGCTGGGTTTTCAGGCGAGCGCAGCAAGCAGCGAGATTCATTTGCGCGACGGTGAACTCGAGGACGCAGGCTGGTTTACGCCCGACGACCTGGCCGGCGGCACGCTGATCAGGCTTGCGCCCAGCGTTTCAATATCTCGCCGGCTGGTGGATGACTGGTATCTCGCGCAGACCGGCAGAAAGCTGGAAGCGCAAGACGCACCGCCAAAGGCCTGGTAACCCCTACATTAACGAAAGGATGTGGTCGGCGATGACGGGGAAAACAGAAATTTCATACTTGTCGATCCCGGCGGGCCGGGGCGTAAACCTGGCCGCCACCTGCGTCCGTCCGGCGGACAGCAGCCCCGGCGGAAACTGGATCGTTATCGGTTCCGCAATGGCGGCCCAGCGTCGCTTCTATCAGCCCCTGGCCGAGTTCCTGGCAGGCAGGGGTTATCAAGTCATCACTTTCGATCATCGTGGCATCGGCGACTCGGCCGATACTCACCCACGGGCCAACAAATCCAGTCTCAGCGATTGGGGCCAGCTCGATCTGGAAGCTGTGCTTCAATGGACCATGAAACGCGGGCAGGCAGAGCGAACCTACCTGATCGGCCATAGCCTGGGCGCACAGTTGCCCGGAATCGCGCCCTCGGCAACGCATATAGCCGGCCTGATCATGGTGAATGCCACAAGCGGTTATTGGCGCAATTGGTCGGGGCTGTACCAGGCCGGAATCTTCTTCGCATTTCACATCGTTATCCCGCTGCTATGCCGGGTTTTTGGATATTTGCCAGGCCGCGTGCTGGGCAAAGGCGAATCCGTGCCGGCCGGTGTCGCCCGCGAGTGGGCGAGCTGGGGACGTCACCCCGATTACATTTGCAGACCGGATACGGGGCCCAGGCCGAGGGTTTTCGACAAGATTGAGGCGCCGATACTCTGCTGGGCTATCGAAGACGACCCCCTGGCGCCCGCGAAAGCAGTGAACGCACTGCTGGACTTCTACAGCTCGGCTGAAATCACCCGACGAGCCGTCAGTATTAAAGAGAGCAGGCATGCGCCGCTGGGACACTGGGGCTGGTTCCGGGAAAGTCAGAGCCGGCCCCTATGGGAGGAAACCGCGGACTGGCTGGACAGGCAGTCGCAGCTATAGATCATGTGCCTGGTACTCCTCGCATATGAGCATCACCCGCGATATCGCCTGGTGTTGGCCGCCAACCGGGATGAGTATCATGACCGGCCGAGCCAGTACGCGCATTGGTGGCAAGATCACCCGGGGCTCCTCGCCGGGCGGGACCTGGAAGCCGACGGTACCTGGCTCGGCGTGAACCGGAGCGGGCGGCTGGCGCTGGTGACAAATTTCCGCGAACCCGGCACTCGCGATCAGGGGAAACGCAGCCGTGGCGACCTGGTCAGGAACTTTCTTACCGACGACCGGCGAGCTTCAGAGTTTGCGGCAGACCTGTCTGCCGATGCCTCTGCTTACAGTGGATTCAACCTGCTTCTTTTTGATGGTGAGAACTTTCTCTATTTATGCAATCGCGGTGACTTTCAGGAGATACTGCAACCCGGAATCCATGGGCTAAGCAACCATCGCCTGAACACGCCCTGGCCGAAAGTCGAAAAAACCCGCCGACTTTTCGCCAATGCCCTGTCGTCCGCTGACGTCGACAAAACCGAGTTATTTTCCATTATTGGTGATAATCGCCCATTTGATGATAAGGTATTACCCGATACCGGGATCGGCCATGACCTGGAAAAATTGCTGTCGGCACCGTTTATCGTAAGCCCCGACTATGGAACCCGATGCTCGACGCTGGTGCTGTGGGACCACTCCGGTGATATTCATTTTAGCGAACGCAGTTTTACGCCAGACGGAAAAATGGATCAGGAAAAGAGCTACCAAATTCGGCTCGATCGATAAGGACAAGTAATGAAAATTGACGTCGGCGATGGAGTAAAAGTCTCACCGTATGGGTCGTGGTCCTCATCGCTGAGCCTGGACCATATGGTCGAGGACGTGGTGCGTCTCGCTGAACCCGCCGTCGATGGGAGTGCGGTGTACTGGATAGAAACCCGGCCATCGGAAAAAGGCCGTAGCGTTCTGGTCACCTGCGCCCCGGGCCAGGAGCAGAGCGACGTTACACCGGCAGATTACAGCGTGAGAAGCCGGGCCCACGAGTATGGCGGCGGCAGCTACCTGGCCAGGGGCGACAGAGTCTGGTTTGTCAACGACGACGATCAGTGCATCTACACCCAGACCCTGCCGGCCGGATCGCCGGAACGCCTGACCGCAACGGGTGCGATGCGCTTTGCGGACATGGAACTGGACCGGGCGCGTAACCGACTGTTGACCATCTGCGAAGATCACGGCAAAGAGGGTAACCCGGAAAATTTTATCGCCGGGGTCGACCTGGACAGCGGCGAGATAAGTGCCGTGGTTAGCGGCGCCGATTTCTACAGCAACCCACGCTTGTCTCCGGATGGTTCGAGGCTGAGCTGGTTGAGCTGGAATCATCCGAACCTCCCCTGGGATACGACCGAACTCTGGCTGGCCACGGTTGCTCCGGATGGCGAAATTTCTGAGCAAAGATGCGTAAGCCTGGGCAAGGACGAGTCCGTGTTCCAGCCGCAATGGTCCCCGGATGGCGACCTCTTTTTTGTTTCCGATCGCAGCGGTTGGTGGAACCTGTTTCGTTTCAGAGACGATGCCACCGAGGTGGTTATCCCGGAGCAGGCGGAATGCGGCGTGCCACAATGGGTTTTTGGCATGTCCACCTATGCGTTTCCCGATTCGGATCACGTCGTCATAGCGACCACCCGGGACGGATCGTGGCAGCTCAGCAGGTTCGGCCTGGCAACAGGCCGGCGGGAAGCGCTGGCCAGCGACTGGACTTCGATAGAAGGCGTTGCCGCGGACGACGGCTGCATCCTGATATTGGCGGGTGGCGGCGCCCGCGCGCTCAGCGTGGTTTCAATAGACCCGCAGGGCGCGGAAACCGTATTGAAAAGTGCGATCAGCGGCGTGCTGGATCAGTCGACAATCAGCAAGCCTCAGGCGGTCACTTACGCTACCTCGGACGGAGACCAGGCACATGGCTTTTTTTATCCGCCATCCAATCCTGTTTATCGCGGCCCAAACAAAGAAAAGCCCCCGCTGTTAATGATCTGTCACGGCGGTCCGACATCGGCGACCGCGACCACCCTCAGACTGGATATACAATTCTGGACCAGTCGTGGATTTGCCGTTTTTGATGTGAACTACCGGGGCAGCACCGGCTATGGCAGGGGCTACCGGCAGAAGCTCTATGGCACATGGGGGCTGGCCGATGTCGACGACTGTATACACGGCGCCAGGTACCTGGCTCGGCAAGGCCTGGTAGACAGCAAGCGCATGGCGATCCGCGGCGGCAGTGCCGGTGGGTATACCGTATTGAATGCGCTGACTTGTCACGATGAATTCAGCGCCGGTTCCAGTTTCTTTGGCATCGGCGACCTGGAAAGCATGTTCGAAACGACGCACAAGTTCGAAGCCTGTTACGACCATTGGCTGATCGGCCCGAAAGAGAGTCGCAAATCGATCGCCGAGCAGCGCTCACCGATAAATTCTGCCGACCGCATCAAATGCCCGGTCATTTTCTTCCAGGGCCTGGATGACAAGGTCGTGCCGCCGGACCAGTCCGAATCGATGGTCCAGGCATTGAAAGACAACAAAGTTCCGGTGGCTTATCTCGAGTTCGAAGGCGAGGGGCACGGCTTTCGCCAGTCACAAAATATTCGGCGCAGCTACGAGGCCGAATTGTATTTCTTCGGCAAAGTGATGGGTTTTGAGCCAGCCGACAAGCTGGACGCCGTCGAGATCACTCACCTCTGATTCAGCCCGCATATTTCACCAAGGATCGCAGATTCTGGGTGACATGCGGGTTAGCGCTTCTCCAGAACGCGGGTCAGCCAGCGAGCGATATCCTGAATTTCCGGCGGGCATACGCCGTGGCCGACAAGATAGCTGTGCCACTGCACCTGGTAACCCTGCTGGATCAGAAAATCGCGTACGTTCTCGCCCAGCGCCTGCGGCAAGACCGGATCCAGGCTGCCGTGGGCGAGCAATACCGGCGTGTTCCGATTCTCCTGGCTGCAGGTCTCCTCGAAGTTCTTTTGCAACGGCAGGTAACACGATAATCCCATGACCCCTGCCAGTTTTTCAGGATAGGCCAGGGCAGTTTGCAGGGCGATCGCGCCACCCTGGGAGAAACCCGCGAGCACGGTGCGATCCGGAGAAACTCCTCTTCGCTGTTCCCTCTTGAGCAGGGCCTCGACGCTTTGCTGGCTATCCCGCATGCCGGCTTCGTCTACCGGCCCGTCACGCTCAAAGGAGGTGATGTCATACCAGGCACGCATGGCCATGCCATTATTGATGGTGACGTTCCTGACCGGCGCGTGAGGAAAAACGTAGCGTACCGGGAACGGCAAACCGAGTTCGGGGACGATGGACTCAAAATCGTGCCCGTCTGCGCCAAGACCGTGTAGCCAGACAACGGAAGCTTCCGGTTGCTCCCCGGTTTCCACTTCCACCGTTTGCAAATAATCGTCCAAGTGATTCTCCGAAACTCGCTGCCCCGGCAAAACAGCAGCGATTGTAGCCCGGATTATTCATGATTACGCTCGCGCCCATGCATGATCCTCGTTCGTACCTGCTCCGCATGCAGTAGGCCAACCGTCGCCGTGGCTGGGCTATACTCTGGACAAACGAATCATTGAGATCGCAATGAACAAACACACGCCGTTTCCAGTCGCTTTTTTTGCCGCATTGCTGCTCCTGTCCGGCTGTGGCCAGACCGGCGATTTGTATTTGCCGGAAGACCCTGAAACCGAGCCGGTGACCAGTAGCGGCGATGCGCAACAACCGGAGGCGGAAGAAAGCAGTCAGGATGAAGACTCGCAGGATCAACCCTGAGCATGCCGGAAAAGAAAAAAGCTCTGGTCCTGGTTGACGGATCCAGTTATCTCTATCGCGCGTTTCACGCCCTGCCGCCGCTAACAACATCGAAAGGCGAGCCGACCGGCGCTATCCACGGCGTACTCAATATGCTGCAAAAACTGATCCGGGATTATGAGCCCGAGCATATCGCCGTGGTTTTCGATGCGGGTGGCAAGACTTTCAGGGACGAGATGTACGAGGAATACAAGGCGAACCGCCCGCCGATGCCCGACGAGCTTCGCTCGCAAATCGATCCGATACTGGAGGCGGTGAGGGCCATGGGTCTGCCGTTGCTGCAGACTCCGGGTGTCGAGGCCGATGATGTGATCGGCACGCTGGCGCGTTGGGCTGACCAGGAAAAAATGCCCACGGTCATATCGACCGGCGACAAGGACATGGCGCAACTGGTCAATGACAACATTTCGCTGATCATCACGATGACCGGAAAGAGCCTGGATCGAGATGGCGTCAAGGAAAAGTTCGATGTTTACCCGGAACAGATCGTGGATTTTCTGGCCCTGACCGGCGACAGTTCCGACAATATCCCCGGCGTCCCGAAAGTCGGACCGAAGACCGCCGCCAAATGGCTGAACGATCATAAAACGCTGGATGAAATCGTGGCCCATGCCGATCAGATCAAGGGCAAAGTCGGCGAAAGTCTGCGGGCAAATCTTGAACAGCTTGAACTGTCGCGCAAGCTCGCGACGATACGCTGCGATCTCGAACTGGGCCAGAGCGTACAGGATCTTACACCGGGCGAGCCGGATATCGGCGGCCTCAGAAAGCTGTATCAACGCCTCGAAATGAACTCACTGTTGCGCAAGCTGCCGGAAGTGGAAGTGGAGACAGCAGCCGCCAGGCCTGTCAGTGGCAACTACCAGACCATATTCTCGAAAAAGGAGTTTTCCGCCTGGCTGAAAAAACTGGAGAAGGCGAAACTGATTGCATTCGATACCGAAACCGACAGTCTCGACTATATGAACGCCCAGATCGTCGGTCTGTCGTTTGCAATCAAGGAAGGGGAAGCTGCCTACCTGCCGGTGGCTCACGATTACCCGGGGGCACCGGATCAGTTGTCACGAGACGAAGTGCTCGCGGCCCTGCAACCGCTGCTTGAGAATCCGAAAGTTCAAAAAGTCGGCCATCATCTGAAATACGACGCGCACATACTGGCCAATTACGGAATACGGATGGGTGGCATGCAGTATGACTCGATGCTTGAGTCCTACGTTTTGAACAGCACCGCGACCCGCCACGACATGGATTCAGTCGCCAGTCGCTACCTGGGTGTCGAGACTATTTCTTTTGAGGATGTTGCCGGCAAGGGCGCGAAGCAACTGACCTTCAACCAGGTCCCCCTGGAGCAGGCCGGCCCGTACGCGGCGGAAGATGCGGATATTACATTGCGCCTGCATCATGAGTTGTGGCGTCAGCTGAAAGAGTTGCCAACGCTCCGCAACTTGTACGAGAAAATCGAACAGCCGCTGGTTCCGGTCCTGTTGCGCATGGAGCGCACCGGCGTATTGCTGGACGCCGATCTTCTTCAAGAGCAGAGCGCGGAAATTGCCGTGCGTCTGTTGGAACTGGAGAAACAATCTCATGAAGCCGCCGGGCAACCGTTCAACCTGGGGTCGCCAAAACAACTGCAGGAAATCCTGTTCGAGAAACAAAAGCTGCCAATAATTCGGAAAACACCGAAGGGGCAACCGTCGACCGCAGAGGACGTACTCCAGGAACTCGCCGAAAACTACGAGCTGCCCCGGTTGATTCTTGACTATCGCTTACTGGCAAAACTCAAATCCACTTATACCGACCGCCTGCCCGAGCAAATCAACCTTCGCACCGGCCGCGTACACACTTCGTACCACCAGGCGGTCGCGGCAACCGGCCGTTTGTCATCGAGCGACCCGAATCTGCAGAACATCCCGATCCGGACCGCAGAGGGGCGGCGCATCCGCCAGGCTTTTGTCGCCACCGAGGGACACCGACTTCTGGCCGCCGACTATTCCCAGATCGAGTTGAGAATCATGGCTCACCTTTCTGGTGACGAGGGTCTTTTGCAAGCCTTCGCCAATGACCAGGATATTCACCGTGCAACCGCGGCCGAAGTTTTCTCTGTTGCTCCCGATGACGTCAGCGACGATCAGCGCCGCTCAGCCAAGGCGATCAATTTTGGCTTGATATACGGGATGTCTGCATTTGGGCTTGCGCGCCAACTGAACATCAGGCGTAGTGAAGCGCAAGACTATGTCGACCTCTATTTCGGTCGTTACCCGGGCGTCAAGGCATATATGCGCGATACCCGCCAATTGGCCAGGGACCAGGGTTTTGTCGAGACGGTTTTCGGCCGCCGCTTGTACCTGCCTGAAATCAACGCACGCAATTCGCAACGCCGACAGTACGCCGAGCGCAGCGCGATCAACGCGCCGATGCAGGGCACCGCGGCCGATATCATCAAAATGGCGATGGTCCAGGTCGATGACTGGATTCAGCGTGACGCCACGGACATCCGCCTGCTGATGCAGGTCCACGACGAACTGGTTCTGGAAGTTCCCGAGTCCCGGGTCGAGGCGGCCAGCGAGCGAATTGGGGAATTGATGACCGGTGCGGCATCACTCAATGTTCCCCTGAAAGTCGATCTGGGTTCAGGCGCGAACTGGGACGAAGCGCACTAGCGGCCTGTTGAAAAACCTCAGACGGCAACATACGGCATTAAGGATCGGCTCAAAAAGTTCGTCTAAATACTTGCAGGTTTTCCTTCCCGGAACTTTTTTTCACTGCGGAACTCTCAATTACTGAGCGCAGAAATGCCGCTCGCCTGCTTACCTCCCTGAGCAGGCTAGCACCCGGCATCCCCATTCCGGGTTCATTTCCCCGGTGCAGTCTTGCCCCGGGGATTTTTTTGCCGGTCATTTGCACTGCCAGCAGGCTGCCGATTCATCAGGGCCAGCAACGCCTCTCGAGCCTGATCCACGCCGGTTTTTTTGGTCGCCGAAAACAACTGGACCGATGTTTCCGCGTCAACCGCGGATCTGACTTCGTTTAGCATCGCCGAGGCCTTTCCCCGGCTAAATTTGTCGGCCTTGGTCAGTAAAATATGGGTCAGGCAACCAACGCCCTCGGACCAGGCCAGCATCTGGCGGTCGAACTCGGTCAACGGCCTGCGTACATCCATCACCAGGATCAGCCCCGCCAATGATCTTCTTTGATAAAAGTACGCTTCTACCAAATGCCGCCAGTGCCTCCTCACCGCTTCGGGGACCCGCGCATATCCATATCCGGGCAAGTCGACCAGGCGATCGCCATCCGGCAATGCAAAGAAATTGACCAATTGCGTGCGCCCCGGTGTCTTACTTATTCGTGCCAGGCTCTTCCTGCCGGCAATCGCATTCAGCGCGCTGGACTTTCCAGCATTGGAGCGGCCCGCAAAGGCCACCTCGCTGCCCTTATCCGGCGGAAACTGCGCGGGTCGGTTGGCGCTGATCAGGAACTCGGCCTGGCTGAATGAAGACATTATGTCGGTCTATACGGGACTGAATTAATGGCATTTAGTGTACAATGCTGCGCTCGCGACAGCCCGTCAATTTTCCAGCACGGGTGCCAAAAAAGCCGGAGGGCTTATCGCAATGAATCGCATGTTTATTTTTGCCGTATTGTTGATGTTCGGCCAAAACATCGCTCTTGCCGAGGGATCGGTTGAAGCAGGCAAACAGAAATCCGTAACATGTGCCGCCTGCCATGGCGCGGACGGCAACAGCGTGAATCCGGCCTGGCCGCGGCTTGCTGGCCAGAACCAGAGATACCTGATCGAGCAACTCGAGGACTTCAAGGAAGGCAACCGTCAGAATCCATTAATGACGCCCCAGGCGTTGATGCTGTCCGGGCAGGACATATCAGACCTCGCGGCCTTTTACGAGGCACAGATATCCGGGCATGGAGAGGCCGACGCTGCGTTGGTTCCGCTTGGTCAGAAAATCTACCGCGCAGGCGTCGTGGACGAAGCAATCATTCCGGCATGCTATGCCTGCCACGGGCCGAATGGCCGCGGCGTGGCGCCAGCGGGGTACCCGGCACTGGGGGGCCAGCATGCGATTTATATCGAAGCCCAACTCAGGGCATTCCGTTCAGGCGCGCGCAGGACCGATCCCGATCAGCAGATGCGCAACGTAGCGGCGCGCCTGAGCGATGAGGAAATCATCGCCGTGGCTTCGTTTTTGCAAGGGCTGCACTAGCGCCTGTCGCGAAACATTCGCTGTACCACTATTCACATACACCAAATCACGGAACATAAAATATGAATCTGAAAACCATATTGATTCTTTCTCTCTTCGCCCTGTGCAGCGCATGTTCGGATAACGCGGATCAGGGCACAACCACCATAGAAATTCCGGCGGAGCAGACCGCCGAAACGGATGCCGCAGAAGCGGCGGACGGCACGGAAGAGATCGCAGTCGAGGAAGAGGCGCCGGTAATCGCCGCGGGCGAATCGGAAGACGCTGCAGAAGAGGAACCCGAAGCCAGCGAGGAAATCGTTCTTGCCGAGGCAGATTCAGACACACAGTCAGTGGCTCGCGAGTCTCGATTCTCCGATGGCAGGCATTACAAGTCGCTGATACCGGCACAGCCGACATCAAGCCCGCCGGACAAAATTGAAGTCGCGGAAGTTTTTATGTTCAGCTGTCCGCATTGCTACAACTTCGAACCACATATTCAACAGTGGTTAGAAAATAAGGCGTCATACGTCGAATTCGTACGTATCCCGGCGAATTTCAATTCGCTGGCGCGCGAACATTCGCGCGCCTACTACGCGGCGGTACAACTGGGTATCGCGGAGGAGATCATGACGCCGTTTTTCCGCGAATTTCACGTCAACAGAAAACCGCTGAATACGCCCGATCGGCTCGCTGCGTTCTTCTCCCGCTTCGATGTCAGCGAGGAAG
>JAPUGL010000175.1 GCA_027292775.1 Gammaproteobacteria bacterium
GCGAAGATCCGTTTTCGGGTTTAGCGTGTACAGGAAACTAAACCTGGGACTGAACTGCGAGTCTGAATTCGTATCTTGAAAGGTCTGCTTGTCCCATCTGAGTCCGAGTTCCATGATCGCCCTGGAGCCTAACCGCCAGCGGTTGGACACATACGCAGCAAAAGTGTTTCCGTCCGGCATGACAGCCACGTCGTTGCTGATCGCGATCGGCAGGCCACTAAACACAGCATTGATACCGAAGTAGTCGACGACGCTCTGGTAGCGATAATCTGCCTCTGCGTGTTGCGCCTCGATGCCCCATCGCAGTAAATAGCTACCATGCACGAACCACTGCCAGTCCTGCCGCAGGGTCACGATGTCCGTCTCCCGTCTGTCATCGACAAATCCGACTATAGCCTCGGGATCGATGACCAATCCCATACGATCATTGCGCATCGAGTCAAACGACAACACCGTTGTGCTGCTCAGGTCATCACTCCAATCGTTTTTTAGTCTGAGCCAAAACTGCGAATTGTCTGCCCGGCTGTCTGAACGTTCCTGATCAACGATTTCGTCGTCAGTGACAACCAGGACGCGATCGCTGGCCAACAGAATATTCACCGACAAAGTGGTTTTCGGCGATAGCTCGCCAGCCAGTTCGAAAAAGAAATCACTGTAATCGGGCTCACCTAACTCTTTGTTTACGACCAGGTCCAGATTGCCGCGGCGTGCCGAAACCAGCCATTCCAAACTGCCGGTTGAGGAGCTGCCCGCGGACAGGAAGGATGTGTTGTAGGCGCTAAAACCAATTTCGGTCTGGCGCAATCTCTCTGGTTTCATGGTCTCGATGAGAATAAGCCCGCTCATCCGGTCCCCGTAGCGAACTGGAAAGCCCCCGGTGTAGACCTCCATTCCGCTGATTGCACGAACATCAACAGCACTGAAGATGTTCTGAAAATTGCGGACATGAAATGGATCCAGCAGTCGATGGCCGTTCAGGATGATTGCCACTTCGTCATCGACTCCCCCACGAAAGTGTGTTTTCGCGGATATGCCACCGGCGGCGGTACCGGGCAGACGCTGGGCCGATCTTATAGGGTCGTCGCCGAGATCCGGCATATTCTGAATGGCCCTCCGGTTGATATGAAAAACCGAAGCTGACAGCTCACGCTGCAGTCGGTAACGGCTCGTAGTGACCGTCACTTTTTCAAACTCCCAGAGACCGGGAGTCGGTTCTGCCAGAACCACCGAAATATTTCCCGGCTTAATTTGAACCGTCCGTTTTTCGCTAACAAATCCGGGCAGAGAAATGATTAACGCTAATTCGCCACTGTCCAGCTTATTGAATTTGAGTAGTCCTCTGCCGAGCGTTAACGGTTCCGGCAGAGAGACAGATGCGGTCACGGACAACGCATCCATATTGGCGGTTGACGGGACATTCCTGATGATGACAAGCAATGAGCCCTGGTTGGCGTTTGCCAGCCCGTCTTCGATTCTGACAACGACATAGAGATCGTCAATATGCAGTAGCGTCAGATCATAGGGCTTGAGTATTTCGCGAACTATTCCTTCCGGCTCGATACTCTCCGGCTCGGCACGAACGAGCATGGATTGATTTATCAGGTTTGAACTATAGGCAAACGACCAGCCCTCGCTGCGGTATTGTTCCAGGACTCCGCTTATGGATCGCCCGGCGAAGGTTTCGCTTGCGACCGCGGATGTGGTCCACGCAACGAGGCAAAGCCCGATAAGAAACAAGCTTTGGACTGATCCGAACAATTTTACCTGGTTCGATATGGCTATCGGACCGGGTTCGTCGGACAGATTAACTATACGACGCATGATTCTCAGTATACCAACGACCGGCCCCGCTATTGATGATGGTTGCCGGCACGGCATTCCGGCGGATCAGCCGCCGAATGCTTGTGATCGTTGCCGGGTGCTAACCAGAATTATGCCGCCATGCAGCTCGTACACCAGATCGGCAGTCTGAAACATGATTTCCAGGGCCTTCATCGGGGGCAGGTCGATTTTGCCATGTAGTATCGTTTCCTCGGCCAGGGATTTCGCGCTTTCTGTCTCATACTCAACAACAAAACCAGACTCACGGCTTATCCACTGTAGAAATTCGTCCATGCTGCGGCCATCGAGCTCGTATACCGGCGCAATTTCCTGGGCCCACTTCCATTCGTCCGAGTACGGCAATATGGACTGACGAACTTCGATGCCGCTCTCGCTGATAATCACCTGCTCCCCGGCAAGGGCCAGTGTTTCCATGCTGGCGCCACTGATCGCGACTTCGCCCTCACGCACGCTGACCGCCAGAGCACCATCCGCCAGCTCGGCCATGAATTGGGTGCCCATGTGCCGGACAGTGCCATATGGCGTTTCGATCAACAGGTTGACTAACGGTTGCCGGTCTGAGTACAGGGATTTCGAATCATAATGTAGGCGACCGGAAAAAAGGTGTATCTGGTCGTAGGCGATTAGAGACACGCGCGTCTTTTCATCCATCCGAAGCAGACCACCGGCGTTCCATGAGACGGCCAGCCTGGCGCCGCTGCCGGTTTCTATGATTTGCCCGGAAGAAAGCACAACATCGCTCTCTGCCAGCTCACGCCAGGTATCGGTGGCTGGTTCAAAAATAATGATTTCGCCAATTTGTCTTTCGACATTGGCAAACGGTTGAAGGTCCATATCTGTCTCCGCAAAACGACTGATGTTGATCAGGGACGCCAACACCACAACCACGGTCGCCGCGACAGCGAGCGAAACCAGGACGCGCCTTTCCCTGCGTTTTCCCGTTATCCTTTTCCACTCTGCCAGCGCAGCCTCTCGGATTTCCCACTCATCCCTTTCAGGCGCCTTTCGCCTGGGCGAAGCCTGTCCGAGCAAGCTGCTAAATGTTTCATCAACCGACTGGGTTTGGTTTTTGTTTCGCTTATTCATATCTGAACAACCCTCAGGTAGAAACCCGTAAACTCATGTCTTGGGTCAGCGAACCGTAAACATCGTGAAATGCTCTGCGGGCCCGGGCAAGCAGCGATTGCACCGCTTCTTCACCGATCTCCATTCGCCCGGCAATTTCCCGGATCGAGTAGCCCTGGATGTATTTCCACTCAAGCGCATCGCCATACCTGGCCGGCAGGCGATCCAGGGCAACGTGAATCAATCTGACGAACTCCAGACGTTGCATATTCCACTCCGGATCGTCCGCGGGTGGCGTCTGGAAAGAGTCAACTGCCGCCTGGATTTCTGGAAAATCCTCGGTTAGCAAGATGTGTTCGTGGTACCGGCCCTGCTGTTCCAGCCAGTCACTGATCTCATTCCTGCAAATAGCGCATAGCCAGGTAAACAATGCCGCCTCGCCTCTGAATTTGTGGAGATTCCGGATCGCCTTGCCCAACGCCGAATTGACGACTTCCCGGCAGCCTTCAGGATCGTCCGACACGCGGCTGAGGGCGAATCGGTAAAGCCGCTGGAAATTTTCTTTGAAGAACTGATCGAACGCACGCTGATCACCGTTCAGCATTCGTTTGACTAGCTGTTTGTCCTCAAGATAAAGAAGCATGGTCGATCCTGGGTCGCCTCTTTGTTAGACCCCGCTGTGTACGAAAATCGGTTGCCGCAGGAGCAATTCCGCCGACATCGCCACGCTAGATTGCGGCAGCGCCGCAAAACCACCGGCTTTTCTGTGTGCCGCGGTGACCCCCTTCCACTTCGAGAGTCTTGCGTCTGGACTCGTTATTTGAGCATAGTCAAAATCGCGCCGACCAAACCACCTAGCATCAGTGTCGCCTGCGCAATCTGCCCAATCGCAAACCCCGGCCCTCTCGCTGATGGTTCCCGAAGATAAGCTCGACAGTAAATTATTCGTGCGATCACGAACAAGACGCCCAGGCCCGCAGCTATCATCGCATGCAAATAAAAAGCGAACAGCCACATGGCCGGCAGAAAGACTATCAATTGTTCCAGCGTGTTTATTTGTATGCGGCTGATCCTTTCGAACTCTGGAGCACCCTGCATGGCCGGGGCCTTTACGCCGGCCTTCTCCCTCGCCATTCCGACCAATACGGATATGATCCAGTATTCGATCAAAATCAGAACGGTAACGATAGCCACAATTTCCATGCTTCTCACTCCTGTTTGACGTCTACGCCGCGGGATAGCCCGGCAGGCTCAAAGTTTTCATGGATATCATAATCCAAGCGCAGCACAAATAGTGCCATGCTGGTCAAGCTGCCCGCGGGGCGGGTATTATTCGCACTTCCCCAAAGCATCAGGCGTAGCATTTGTGAGTTCGGATTCGGCACAGGAAACATCGATTTTTTCCGATGACAGTATTGACCCCGCTTTTGACTGGCTCAATATCGCCCGCCTGATGCTGATCTCGCGGGCTATCGACCGGATCGAAGAAACCGAGCTCGTACCACAGAAAAAAGTGCTTTACCAATTCTCCGCGCGCGGCCACGACCTGGCCCAGATTCTGCTCGGTTCCTTACTGAATCACCCGCACGATGCGATCAGCGGTTACTACAGATCCAGGCCATCGCTCCTGGCGATCGGACTATCGATCGAAGATGCGTTCGCCGG
>JAPUGL010000176.1 GCA_027292775.1 Gammaproteobacteria bacterium
CGGAAGGCCGGTGGTTGCCGGAGGGACTGGCGGAAGAATTGTCGGCGTATCGCTGTAGTAATCGACAAGAAGCTGACCAAAATAGATGTCAGCGTTGCCGCTCGGCATCGCGCTGGCCGGCAAAACGCAAAGCGTGTTCAGAATCGGGAACGGGCATCCCACATCGGCACCGGGGAATGGTCCGACCACGGCGCCTTGTGCCACGGTCTGGGCGGAGGCCGCGGCCATGACGTTGCCGATCGACTGGGTGCGGAAATTGGCACTGGAAATAATCGATGTCGGGTCCATGCCTATTGCCCCCGCGATCGCCAGATGAGCTCCGATCAGTTGCCGCAACCCATCCTGCGTGGGGTCGGGCAGGGTAATACCGGCCAGAGCCGCATCGCGCAGCCCGGCATAATCGGTGTCCGCCGTAGCCGCGGTTCCAAATGTGTCGGTAATGCCATTCGTCATCAACACGAGGTATGAGCTCGAAGGATTGAGCGGCTTTAATGGCAGAACCTGTAAGGTGGCCCCGCCCGCATCGAGATCCGGCGCGAGGCCGACACTGTAGTCCACGCCCGGTATCAAGCCACCGACCACACCGACGGTGGCCGTAGTGGCCAGGTCCTCAACCACTTCAAGCACATTGACCGTAACGCCACCGATGATGGACGCGGGATTGATTGCTGCGCTGAAATTCTGGTTGAAATACCCGGTAGTCGAAAAACCGTCGAGCGTGTTAAGCGTAGCGTTCAATGGCGATGTGGCGAGCAACGGCAGATTCATCGTGCCATCGGAGCTGCCGTTGAAAAACAACGAGTTCGGGTATGGCAACGCGCCCGCGGCCAGCACATAAAGCGCCCTGAAACCAGTCGCAGCCGGTGGCGGAGCCGTTCCGCCCGGCGGTGGGGCCGGCGCCATGCTGGCATTTATGACTTGATTGTCTGCGTCCGAGAAACATCCCGCTAGCAAAAGACTCGCGGTGAACAGTACCGCAGGAATTCGTGGATTCATGCCTTGGCTCCTGACGTATAGCTATTGTTTTGATTGACCCTGGCGGGCTTATTTGTGCTGCTAAGACTACGCTTGTTATCTTGTAAAACGCAAGAAACAGTAGGCGCTGAACCCGGCTGTTATCGGCGGCTGGCGGTCAGAATCGAGGATCAATATTGCAATGCGTCATAGTAACTCAGAAGCCCCGGGAAAATATCGCATTATCGGCGGCCAATGGCGGGGAAGAAAAGTGGCCATCGCTGATGCCAAAGGCTTGCGGCCGACACCCGACCGGGTGCGCGAGACTCTGTTCAACTGGCTCGCGAATGCCGTCAGAAACGCAGCGTGCCTGGATCTGTTCGCCGGCAGCGGTGCGCTTGGCGTTGAGGCATTGTCGCGGGGCGCTGCGAGTGTTGTTTTTGTGGAGAAAAACCGACGGGCATCGACTCACCTGCAGGATCAGCTCGATGTCCTCGGTGCCGAAGCGGAGGTTGTCTGTGCCGACGCATTGGTATACCTGCGAGGGCCGGTACGAAAGTTCGATATCGTTTTTCTCGACCCGCCATACCCGGATAAGTTGCTGGCGCCGGCGATGCAGGCACTTGAAGACTATGGCTGGCTCGGCAAAGATGCTTTTGTCTATGCTGAAAAGCCGGCCCGCGAACCGCCACCTGTTATTCCACCTGGGTGGATAAATTGGCGGGAGAGCAAGGCCGGCCAAGTCGGTTATTATTTGTTTCGGCGACAACAACCGCCGGACTGAAGGCAGACTATGAACGCGATGTATCCGGGGACGTTCGATCCCTTTACCAACGGCCACTGTGATCTGATGCGGAGGGCCGCGCGCCTGTATGACCGGATCGTCGTCGCCGTGGCGGCCAGCCCCGGCAAGAATACCTTGTTCGATATCGAACAACGGGTCGCGCTGGCCAGTGAAGCGCTGGCAGATCTCGATAATGTCGAAGTGATCCCCTACCAGGGGCTGACCGTCGAGTTCGCACGGCAACACGATCTGGGCGTAATAATCCGCGGATTACGCGCAGTGTCCGATTTTGAATTCGAGTTTCAGCTTGCCAGCATGAACCGCAGGCTGGCCGAGGATGTCGAAACAGTTTTCCTTACTCCGACCGAGCAATTTACTTTCGTGTCGTCCAGCCTGGTCCGGGAGATCGCACAGCTTGGCGGAGACGTATCCGAATTTGTTCCAGCAGCAGTCAGCCAGGCCCTGTCAGACCTGAAGAAGGCCTGAGTACCTTTTCATGTCTCTGAAAATCACACACGAGTGCATCAACTGCGACGTTTGCGAGCCGGAATGCCCAAACGAAGCGATTTATATGGGGCCGGAGATCTATCACATCGACCCGTCGCGATGCACCGAGTGCGTAGGGCATTTTGACGAGCCGCAGTGTGTCGAAGTGTGTCCGGTGGATTGCATACCTCTGGATCCTGACCATCAGGAAAGTCGCGAACAGTTGCTTAAAAAATATAACCGTCTGATAGCAGAGTCCTAGTCCGGCTTATTCATAAATGCGCTCGCGGTCAGGACTGGCAATCCAGGCAGTAGTAGGAAGCTCTCTGGCCAAGAACCTTTTTTCGAACCGGAGCCGAGCACCTCGGGCACGGCTGGCCTGCCCGGTCGTAGACTGATAATTCCTGTGCAAAATACCCCGGTGTTCCGTCGCTGTCGGTGAAATCGCGCAGCGTGGTGCCACCGGCCCTGATTGCCCTGTGCAGCACGTCCTTTATCCTGGTAACCAGCAACTCCATACGCTCGAGGCTGATGCGACCCGACTGCCGGGTAGGCCGGATCCCAGCCGCGAATAGCGCTTCGCTGGCATAAATATTGCCGATACCGACCACTACCCGCCCATCCATGATCAAAGGTTTGATCGGCGTTTTACGGCGGCGCGAAAGGGCATACAGGTAAGCGCCACTGAAGTCCCTCGTCAACGGTTCCGGACCCAGGTGCTTTAGCAGGCGGTGTTTCAGAGGATCCTTTGTGGTCCACAGCAGGCTGCCGAAACGACGCGGGTCGGTGAAGCGCAGCCCGTGGCCACTTTCCAGCCAGATATCGCAATGGTCATGGCGACCGGCTGCCTCATATCCGGCCAGGATTCTGAGGCTGCCGGACATGCCCAGGTGGATTAGCAGGGTGCCACAATCGGTCCTGATTAGCAGATATTTTGCCCGGCGTCCGACATCGGTAATTCTGACTCCGGTCAGCGAATTTGCTAGCCCGCGGGTTACCGGGAACCGGAGGCGGGTCTGGCGCAGATCGACGCTGACGATGCGCTGGCCCCGCAGGTGCGGTTCAATGCCGCGCCGGGTGGTCTCCACCTCGGGCAGTTCTGGCATAAAAATCCTTTTAAATCATCTGTTTGGCAGTGCAGCGCTTGTAATTGCAATGCTGTCCCGCAATATATGAACTGATTCCTTTAACCAGCCAGTGTCATAAGCTATAGTGCGCGCGTTTGTGGCTACAGGACAACGAATTGATGGAATATCTATACGGCATTCTCAATCTGGATTTCTGGGGTTATGCGATAGCCACTCTAATCATGTTTCAGGTCAGCATAATCGCGGTTACGGTTTATTTGCACAGGGACGCAACGCACCGTGCATTGGACCTGCATCCGTGGTTGCGCCATTTTTTCCGCCTGTGGATCTGGATGACCTCTGGCATGCTGACTCGCCAGTGGGTCTCCGTACATCGCAAACACCATGCACGTTGCGAGACCGATGAAGACCCGCACAGCCCGCAAATAGTTGGTCTCAAAAAAGTCCTGCTTGAGGGCGCCGAGCTATACAAGGTCCAGGCATGTAATCCGGAAACGCTGGAGAAATACGGTCGCGGTTGCCCTGACGACTGGGTCGAGCGAAATGTCTATGAGCGCATGCCCTTTGGCGGGATTTTTCTGATGGTGCTTCTGGATCTGTTGCTGTTTGGTGTTCCGGGCATAATTATTGTAGCAATCCAGATGATTTCCATGCCGTTGTTTGCCGCCGGCGTCATTAATGGCGTCGGTCACTACTATGGCTACCGAAATTTCGAATGCGATGACGCATCGACCAACATCACGCCACTCGCGATCTTCATCGGTGGCGAAGAACTGCACAACAACCACCACGCTTTTCCAAGTTCAGCCAAATTTTCGGTCCGTCCGTGGGAATTCGATATCGGTTGGGCGTTCATCAGCGTCATGAAATTCCTTGGTCTGGCCAAGGTTCGCCGCGTTGTGCCGGCGCCGATGTTCGCGGACAAGCCGGTGGCTGACCTGGAAGCCCTGCACGCGATCATTATTAATCGCATGCATGTGCTGAGAAATTACACAAAAACGGTCACGCTGCCTGTATTCCACAAGGAGTTGCGTGGCGCGGACACGGGCGACGGCTTGTTGCACCGGGCACGCAAATTGCTGATTCGACGGCCGACTTTGCTGGATGAAAAAGCCCATGCGCGCCTGCATGAAATCCTGGATAACAACCACGCACTGAAAACTGTCGTTGAGTTTCGTGAACGGCTTCGTGATCTTTGGACCGGTGCGACCGATGTCAGCAACGAGAAACTGCTCAGGCAGTTTCAGGAATGGATCGCGGAAGCTGAGGCCAGCGGCATCCGGGCGTTGCAGGAATTCGCCGAAGTACTGAAAAGCTATCGCCTGCAGCCGGCACTGGCGATTTAAGAACTAAACTTCGGTAATCAAAAAACCCGCCATCAGGCGGGTTTTTTTGCTCTTTGGGCTACTTGATCTTGGCTTCCTTGTAGATCACGTGTTTGCGGATCGTGGGGTCGTATTTTTTTATCTCGACCTTTTCGGGATGCAAGCGCTTGTTTTTTGTCGTGGTATAGAAATGCCCGGTTCCAGCGGACGACACCAACCTGATCTTGTCTCTCATAATTAATTCCTCATCCGCTGCCGACAGCAATAAGCTGGATCGGGCTCAGACTTTCTCACCGCGCGCACGCAGATCGGCGACAACTTTTTCGATGCCGAATTTATCAATGATTCGCATTCCCTTGGCCGACACTTTCAGGCGCACGAAGCGCTTCTCGCTTTCCAGCCAGAAGCGATGCTTGTGCAAATTCGGCAAAAACCGGCGCTTGTTGTGGTTTTTGGCATGGGAAACATTGTTTCCGGCGACCGGTCGTTTGCCAGTGACCTGACATACTCTGGACATGGTCTTGAATCCTTCTGCTGGCGAATGCTAACCCGGCTACGCCGGGTTGGCGAAAAGCGGGACTTTATACCAGTATGACAGGCTGCGCGCAAGAAAAATGGCCCCTATGGTGCATTCGCACGACTATGGGACGCATGAGGTAGAGCAACGCAGAAGCAGTTTGCGAGCAGGCATATTTTCTGCCGCGCGGGCTCCCGGCAGGCTGATCATAAGAACCCCTGCTCGGCAAAGGAAAAACAGGTTCCATCGCCGACCACGAGGTGATCGAGGACGCGAATATCCACCAACGCGAGCGCATCCCGTAACCGCCGCGTGATCAGGTGGTCAGCCTGGCTGGGATCGGCCACTCCGGACGGGTGGTTATGGGCCAGTATCATTTTCTATGTTTCAAGGAGTTCAAGGAAGTCCAGTGATCGACTGGAAAGCCTTATTTAATAGGCTTTTATTGTTCCAGGTTCGTCCCAGAGAGTCTGTTTACAGCCAGAATAAATGAGGGTATCGTTGAGGGTATCAAATAATATAATCGTACTTGGCTCAAAAATATTGCACTGAAGGTCTACAGAGCCATTATTGATTGATGTTATTCAATTTGATTGTCTGGAGGATACCCGCATGTCACTGACTGATACCCGCATAAGGCAAGCAAAGCCCAAGGACAAGCC
>JAPUGL010000177.1 GCA_027292775.1 Gammaproteobacteria bacterium
TACAGCAGCACGAGCGGTATGGCGACAACCAGACCCAGCACGGTCGTCATCAGCGCCTGCGAGATACCTCCGGCCATCAGCTTTGGATCGCCGGTGCCAAACAGGGTAATCATCTGGAAAGTTTCGATCATGCCGACGACCGTTCCCAGCAGACCCATCAGCGGCGCGACCGCGGCCAGCACCTTGATCGTGCCCTGGCGTTTCTCGAATTTCGGTGTCTCCTTGAGGATCGCCTCGTCCAGCTTGAGTTCCAGGGTCTCGGTGTCTATCTCTTTGTTGTCGTGATAAACGGAAAGGATACGGCCCAGGGCATTGTTAGCGTCCGGTGTCTCGCTTTTGAGCTGCCGGCGCACTTTCGTGCTCGCCCCGGACAGGAACAACCAGCGCTCGATGGAAACCAGGAAACCAAATATGCCAAGGGCAATAATGACATAGCCGACTGTTCCGCCCTGTTCGATACGTTCGCGGAAAGTCGGCGCATTGATCAGCAATTTCAGCAACGAGCCAAAACTGGGGTCGACCGCCATCGCGACGGTCCCCGAGGTGGCCTCATACAGATTCTCTGCCATATTACGGTAGCGGCCTTTCGGCTGCCGCGGCAGCACCTTGACGCTCCGCGTGTCCTGCTCATAAGTCAGAAACTCGTCGCCGTTAATCAGGTTGAAGACCCCGACCCTGACGACATCGGCATCGGCAAAGGTTCCGTCCGCGTTGGCGATACGGGTCGGAAAACGAACAACCTTGGCCGATTCAACCATTTCATTGAGCATCAGGACCCGCAGGTCATTCAATTCGTCGATCGATGGTAGACCCTTGATTTGCGCGAGACGGGCAGCGAGCTCCCCGCGATCCGGATATTGTGCGGACACCATCGACGCGTCGATCGTACCTTTTACATCGCCGGCGACCTGCCGGACTACACCGAACATCTCACCCATGTTGCCGCTTTGAATGCGGAACGTGTCCTGCAATTCTTCGAGCTGCCGTTCATTGTTGTCAAACAACGCCTTCAACCGGTCCGCCTGACGCTGTGCGGCGTCTCGATCGGCTCTCGCCTGGCGCAACAGGGCACGCTGATTGTTGCGTTCCGTCTCAAAACGGCGCAGGCGTTCCTGGTTCTTCTGGCTCACCGTGCGTGCTCCCCGTTGGGAGGCTCGCAGCAGTTCATCCATCGACGTAGCCGGTTCCTGTGCCATTGCCGGCACACCCGCCAAAAGGCTCGCAACCAGAGATACCGATAATATTTTTATGCTTTTCATTGTGCGTTCTCCGGCGCCGGAACGGGCAACTTCAGCAGATCAGGCGCGGCCTGCTTGTTGGCTATCCGCAGGCCCTCGCTAATGGGTTTGCGATACTCATCTCCCAGTGCTTCCCACTGGCGCGTATTCTTGTTCCAGAAACCGGTATCCGCCCGATCCGGCGTCTGGTAAGCGAGCAGGATTCTGCCGACCCGGAGGAAATTGACCTCACGGACCTCGCCATTGATATCCAGTGGCCCGACGGTAGCTTCGGTGTCCTTGCCGAACGAGGTTTCGATCTGGTAGGCGTTCATGATCTGCCGAAACTTCTCCGATATCGTCAGTTCCGAGCTATCCATGTTGGTACGCAGCATATCTATTCGATTTTTGCGTTCCTCCAGGTTGAACGGTATGTCCAGGCGGACAAACTGGTCCAGCGTGTCGATCATGCCGCCCATCAGCGGAATGATCCCCTGCTCGACCACGACGATGTTTTCCAGCTCGGTGGTAATCCGGTCGATTTCAGTCTGTTGACTATTGACCAGAGTCTGCATATGCCCGTTGTAAATCTGTATGCGATCCAGTTCCTGAATCGTTACCCTGTAGTCGCCACGGATTTCAGTTGTCTGATCGTCCAGCTGCCCGATTCGGGTCTGGGTCCGGACAGAGGACTGGTCTGACTTGCGCTGAACATCCATGGCCCGGCCTAAAGTGGCTTGCTGGGCGCCCAGCGAACCTGCCACCAGCACAAGCATGGCGGGAATTACCCAAATGCCGCGGACCCGGTGGCGCGCGATCGTAACTTTCAACATGTGGTTACCTTCTGTTTTTTTGGTTTGAAAAGGCGATGTTAGACTTCGCTCCGGAGCGCCTGAATTTATCAGAAACACCCTTGAAACAAAAGCTGCGCCAGAGGCGTTTGCTGGCTGTCGTGGCGTCTTCGGTCTCTTTTTGTGCTGACTCCGGCTTCATGCCGCGGCTGGCCGCTACCGGTACCATCATTTACATACTGCGCCGATACTGGCCGCCAACCTGGTACAGGGCATGGCTGATCCGTCCGAGAGAACTGAATTTCACGGTTTCCATCAAGCTGGCAAACACATTCCCGTTACTGGCTGCAGCGAGTTGCAACTGTTCCAGCGCATCGGCGAGGCGCGGCCCATTCCGGTCGAGAAATTCGGTTGTATTTTTCACCTGCGCCTGTTTTTCCTCCTCGGTGGAACGGATCAGCTGTTTTGCCGGCTGTTCCTTTCGCTCATCGTCCGCCCCGATAAAAGTATTCACGCCGATCAGCGGAAGACTGCCATCGTGCTTCATCGACTCATAATAAAGGCTTTCGTCCTGTATTTTTCCACGCTGATACATGCTTTCCATGGCGCCCAATACGCCGCCACGCTCTGAAATACGCTCGAATTCCAGGTAGACCGCTTCCTCCACCAGGTCGGTGAGCTCATTCATCGCGAAAGAACCCTGCAACGGATTCTCGTTTTTGTTCAACCCCAGCTCCTTATTAATAATGAGCTGGATGGCCATCGCCCTGCGGACTGATTCCTCGGTCGGCGTGGTAATGGCTTCATCGTAAGCATTGGTGTGCAGGCTGTTGCAGTTGTCAAACAGCGCGTACAAGGCCTGTAGCGTGGTGCGAATATCGTTGAACTGAATTTCCTGTGCGTGCAGGCTGCGGCCGGAGGTCTGGATGTGATTCTTGAGCATCTGGCTGCGGGGGCCGGCGCCATAGATACCGTGCATCGCCCGCGCCCAGATTCGTCGGGCCAC
>JAPUGL010000178.1 GCA_027292775.1 Gammaproteobacteria bacterium
TTTCCCCTTCTTTAAACAAGCTTGAATCGCGATCGAGATCAGGTATTTAACCGCGTCGTCTCTTTCGTCAAAGACCTCGGCCACGATTCCCGAGTCACGATCCACTCCCAGCGTTAACTGGGTCAGATCATTCGAACCAATGGACATCCCGTCAAAGCTCTCAAGATACTGTTCTGCGAGCAGGGCGTTGGTTGGCAGTTCGCACATCATGATAACTTTCAGCCCCCTGACACCCCTCTTGAGGCCGTTTTTCTCAAGCAGTTCAATAACGGCTGCACCTTCCTTTACTGTGCGGACGAAGGGCACCATGACCTGAACATTTTCCAACCCCATTTCATCGCGAACCTTGCACAACGCCTGGCACTCCATTTCGAAGCAGGGCTGGAAATTCTGGTCGAGGTAGCGTGAAGCTCCCCGGAACCCCAGCATCGGATTTTCTTCGTGCGGCTCATACTGGCGGCCGCCAATCAAGTTCGCGTATTCATTCGATTTGAAATCTGACAGCCGGACAATCACGGGCTCCGGGGCAAACGCGGCAGCGATAGTCGCAATGCCCTCGGTCAGTTTGTCCACAAAAAATTCGACCGGGCCGGGGTAACCCGCAATATGTTCGGCGATGGTTTCTTGTAACTCCCCGTCGAGCTTTTCGAATTCAAGCAGCGCTTTTGGGTGGACGCCGATCATTCGATTAATTATAAATTCCAGCCGTGCAAGACCGACTCCCTTGTTCGGAATCGACGAAAACGCGAACGCGCGATCGGGATTACCGACATTCATCATTATTTTGACCGGAATTTCCGGTACCGCATCCAATTCGATTTGCTGCTCCTCGAAGTCGAGGATCCCGTCATAAATAAAGCCGGTGTCGCCCTCGGCACAGGACACCGTTATTTTCTGTCCGTCCTTTATCCGCTGGGTGGCATCGCCACAGCCCACGACAGCCGGGACGCCGAGTTCTCTCGCGATGATGGCGGCATGGCAGGTGCGTCCGCCGCGGTTGGTAACGATGGCGGCGGCCCTTTTCATCACGGGCTCCCAGTCGGGATCGGTCATGTCGGTCACGAGGACATCGCCAGGCTGGATGCGGTTCATTTCCCGGGCGTCCTTGACTACCCGCGCAACTCCTGCGCCGATACGTTGTCCGATGCTGCGACCGCTGGCCAGTACTTCGGTCCGGGTTTTCAACGAAAACCGATGCAGCGTTCCGCCACTGCGACTTTGTACAGTTTCCGGCCTGGCCTGGAGAATATAAAGTTTTTCGTTGGCGCCGTCGCGGCCCCACTCGATGTCCATGGGCCGCTGGTAGTGCTTTTCGATGATCAACGCTTGCCGGGATAATTCATGAATCTCCGCATCGCTCAGCGAGAACCGCCGGCGGTCGGCCGGGTCCACATCGACTGTCTTAACAGTGCGCTCGGCATCCGGGTCGTCTTCATAGACCATCTTGATCGCTTTTTGGCCGAGTTTGCGTCGTAAAATCGCGTGCCGGCCGTTCTCGAGCGCGGGCTTGTAGACGTAGAACTCGTCCGGGTTAACTGCGCCTTGTACTACCGTTTCACCCAATCCATACGACGAAGTGATAAAAACCACGTCGCGAAATCCGGACTCCGTATCCAATGTGAAGGCGACGCCGCTTGCGCCGAGGTCGCTCCTGACCATGTGTTGCACTCCGGCGGACAGGGCTATCTGACGGTGGTCAAACCCCTGGTGTACGCGATAGGCGATCGCCCGGTCGTTGAACAACGATGCAAAGACCTCATGTATGGATTGCAGCAGGCGGTCCAAGCCCATGACATTGAGAAAGGTTTCTTGCTGCCCGGCGAAGGAAGCTTCCGGCAGATCCTCCGCGGTTGCGGAAGAGCGGACGGCTACCGAAATATCCATATCGTTGCGCATCGCATCCCAATGGGGGCGAAGTTCGCTTACCAGGCGGGCCGGCAATGTCGTATCCATGATCCACTGACGGATGCGCGCGCCGCTGTCAGCCAGGGCAGATACGTCATCGATATCGAGACCGCTCAGCTCCCGGGTAATTTTTTTGTCCAGACCATCGGCGGACAAAAAATCGCGGTAGGCGTGCGACGTGGTGGCAAATCCGCCAGGAACCGAGACTCCCAGTTCTGACAAGTGGCCGATCATTTCTCCCAGGGAGGCGTTCTTCCCGCCAACCAGATCAACGTCATTCATACCGAGCTGATCCAGCTTGATAATATACGGCTGCAATAGGCTCCCCTTGTAATCGACCCGGCGGAAATACAAAATGCCCGACGAGCAGAACGCCGACATTATACACGGAGAGATTGTGAATCAACGGACCATATTTTTCGTCTCTGACCAGACCGGCGTAACTGCTGAGACACTGGGTTATAGCCTGCTGACGCAGTTCGATTCGATCAGCTTTCGCCATGTAACCGTGCCCTTCATTTCAAGCCCTGAAAAGGCCGAGGAGGTTGTGCGCCGGATTAACCAGGTCGCCAAAGTCGAAGGCACAAAACCGATAGTGTTCAGCACCTTGGTCCAGGACGATATCCGAGCCGTGATTAGCCGGGGCGACTGCCTTTGCTTGGATTTTTTCGACGCTTTTGTCGCTCCGCTGGAGAAAGAACTGAAGACGCGCTCGTCGCATACGACCGGAAAAGCGCACGGCATACAAGACATCGTGGCCTATACCCGGCGAATCGAAGCGACCAATTTCGCGCTTGCTGCGGATGATGGGGCCCATACACGCGAATACGATCAGGCGGAGGTAATACTGATCGGGGTTTCCAGATCCGGAAAGACACCTACTTCGCTTTACCTGGCCCTTCAATATGGCGTGTTTGCCGCCAATTACCCCTTGACGGACGAGGATTTCGAACGCGGTGACCTGCCAGACAGTCTTAAATCCCGCCGCCAGAAATTGTATGGCCTGACCATTGAGGCGGGCAGGCTACAACAGATTCGAAATGAAAGGCGACCGGAAAGTAATTACTCGTCGATGCGCCAGGTCCAGTTCGAGATTCGTGAGGCACTGGCGTTGTACAAACGATATGGTGTTCCGTTCATCGACACCACGGAATGCTCGATCGAGGAGATCGCCAGCACGATTCTGAACGATACCGGCGTTAGCCGGCATCTAAGGCCATAGAAAAAACTTGAATTCCCTGATAATACAATGGAACAGCCATCAGTATGCCGGGTCTTGTCCTGAGACGTTAACGGTGTCACGGTACTCTGAAATTGCTGTGTTATATTGCCAGCATGGTTAGGGACAGCCACATCGCTATTGGCGCAAGCGCAAAATTATCCAGTTTTGCGGCTCTGATGTCGTTATATGAGAGTAATTTCATCCGTTTGAACTGGCTGATCCAGGAGCCACAGAAATTCATCGGCGAGCAGCAATCCAGCGTCCCGGGAGACTGCACGCTGCATCTGAGATTACTTGAGCGTACCCGGCATACCAGTACCCTGCACATGACCTATATGTTTGAGGAATCCGGTCAATGGATAGCGGATCCTGACATGACAATTCGCATTTATCACGATGCCCGACTGGCAGAAGCGATGGCCTGTAGCAGGGTGCATCGTCACGAGATCCTCAGACAGTTTGATACGGGCTGTAACCAGGAGGTCAACCGCCGGCGGGTCAGAAATTCAATGTTAAACAAGTGGCTCGAGTATTGTGCGGACAATGGTCATAGTTTTGTTGCTATCGGGTCCAGGGCGGGCCTGAACGGTGCTCCAAGCTAGAACAGGAAAGGGACGATGGCCATGGATGACAAGTTCGGAAAATTCACGGTGCGCAGTGAGCCAAGGGACCGGGATATTGGCGAAAAGCACCTGATCAAGCTTTACCGAAACCGCGCCGAGTTAAAAAAGGAATTTAAGCGGCTGCGCGATGAAAGATACACCCTGGAACAGCAGTTGGAGAAAAAGGACCAGGAGCTGGGAAAATCCCGTGGCGAACTGGTTTCGTTTGAAGCATTACTTGCCGAGCCGGCAACCGCGTTCAACACAGTGGTGTTTTTTCAGCTCAGGGGGATATGGGAGGATTGCAGCGGGCGTGTAAAAAAACTGGTTCTCGAAATGACTCAAATGCGGGAAACCAGGGAAAGACAACTGTATGTGGCCGAATTTAGCAAGGCACAGGGTAATAGGGCCGGGAAATTCAAGGTCAAAGAGAGTGCGCTTGAAGCCGAGCAGGAAGAGTTCACACAAGTTATTGAGAAACTTCAAAAACACTGTGACGAGTTGAAGGGGTTTTGGAATTTTTTCAATCGACGGGATTTTCGCGTGCAGATTCATGAGAACGAGACGCAGCGTCAGGAATTGATAAAGAAATCCAGCCAACTAGCGCAAAAGCGTCAGGAAATCGAAGCGGAACAACCGCCGGAATTCAGCGGACTCAGCCTGCAGGGAAAAAGAGCGATAAACCTGGTCGGTCTGGCAATCACGCATCACCTCTATGAACATTACTCCTCAGGTGGCGTGTATAAGCTCGTAAGGGCTGCAACCGTAGGTAAGGCGCATAACGCGCGCTACGGCGACCAACCGGCATGCGAAAAAATAATGAAAAGAATCAATGAGCTAAGATTAGCGCTGGACAATCAAAAAAGCTTTAATCAGATTCTGAGAGAACGCACTGAGCGAATAAAAAGCATCGTCAGCTACCGCAAGGATGAAGACTGCGTGCCGCTCGCGAAATCACTGGCCAAGCTTCCATCTTCTGCGGGTCAGAAAGATGTAAACCTTCTGGAAAACGTTAACCTGATTGCCGACCAGGTCTGGGATGTCCATATCGCAATGTTAAGCTGAGCCATCGCCCGAAATCCGCGGTCCCCGGCAAAAGCCGACTAACTTGTTCTCACACTCAACCGGGAAACGTGCATGACTTTTCTACCCCAGCGCACCATTCCGTCGAACACCACATACAGGTAAGGCACGACCAGTAAGGATGTGACGGTCGAAAACGCCAGGCCGCCGATTATGGCTCTGGCCATCGGGTAATACGGAGGACCGTCGCCGCCAACCTGGGTCGTTCCTACAGCCAGCGGGGCCAGTCCCAAGATCGTAGTTGCCACAGTCATTAGGATCGGGCGCAAGCGGTCTCTGCCTGCCTCGATGATCGCTTTGTCGCGCTCCATGCCTTCATGGCGAAGGTTGTTGATGTGATCAACCAGAACGATCCCGTTGTTAACGACGACACCGATCAGGATCATAATTCCGATAGACGCCATGAACGAGAATGTTGTTCCGGTGACGAAAAAGAACCAGAACACACCGATAATGGCAAAAACAATCGATACGATAATTGCCAGCGG
>JAPUGL010000179.1 GCA_027292775.1 Gammaproteobacteria bacterium
GGTTGGGGCCTCGACTGTACACATCCGGACCATCGCTGAATGGTTCCAGCGTTAACGGTCCCGCGGACGCAGGCAGCAAGGTCAGACAACAGCAGGCCGCAGGCTTTGACTTCGTCAAACTTCACCCCGGTCTGAATCTGCGCGAATTCAGGGCGATCGATCGAGTGGCCGATCAGCTTGGCATCCCCTACGCCGGTCATGTCGGCTTGCTGATCGGGGTGCCCGAAGCGTTGCGGCTGGGCCAGGCCAGTATCGATCACCTGGACGGTTACCTGCAGGCGCTGATTCCAAAGGACACGGTCTATCCGGAAGCAGCCGATGGCTTGTTTGGTTTGGGGCTGGCCGGCCTGGTCGATGAGGCCTTGATCGAACCGCTGGCGAAGGCGACCGCGAAGGCCGGTGTCTGGATCGTCCCGACGCAAACATTGCTGGAGCACTGGGTACTGCCGCCCGCTGCCCGGGAAATGTCCCAGCGACCGGAAATGGCCTATTTCCCGGCGGCTACCGTCGCGAGTTGGTCGAACAGCAAGAACGCGGTACTCAACGATCCCGGTTATGATCTGGCAAATGCGGAGCGGTTTATTGCGCTCCGCCGCAAGCTTATCAAAGCACTGCACGAACAGGGTGCGGACCTGTTGTTGGGTTCTGACGCCCCACAAGTTTTTAACGTACCCGGAGTCGCTGCTCACCAGGAACTCGAATTATTGGTCGCCGCCGGTCTGACGCCTTACCAGGCATTGCGGACCGGAACCGTCAATCCGGCCCGCTACTTCGACGCCGAAGACCAGTTCGGACGTATTCGGGAAGGATTATCGGCAGAGTTGATCCTCCTTGGGGGCAATCCATTGCTGGACATTACCAATACGCGAAACATCAGGGGTGTCATGATCAAGGGCCAGTGGCTGGATCGGGAGCAGATTCGCCAGGGACTGGAATTCTGGTCAGCACGCTAGATCAGAGCTTCCTTAAGGGTGACGCCTTTCCATACGCGTGGAATACTTGGCGCACGCGGCCAACTCGCCTGCATTTTTCACCAAGGCGATAACCTGAAATGAGCCAGCCAGTGAAAGTCGCAGTCATCACATCGTCAAGAGCGGATTTTGGCCACCTGCACTGGCCGCTGCGGCACATGCTGGCTCACTCGCAGATCGAACCGAAGTTGATCGTTATGGGCGCTCATCTGTCACCCGAGTTTGGCTCGACCGTCGACGAAATTGAGCGGCTGGGTTTTGTCGTCGATGAAACGATCGAGTGCCTGCTCAGTTCCGACAGCGATGTCGGCATGAGCAAATCCATAGGGCTGGCGACGCTTGGGCTGACCGAAATCCTGTCCCGCGACCGGCCGGACCTGGTGCTGCTTATCGCCGATCGATACGAAATGCTTGCGCCGGCCAGCGTCGCCCTGGCGCTGCGGATTCCGGTCGCCCATATCGAGGGCGGCGAGACCAGTGAGGGCGCGATCGACGATGCGGTCCGCAATGCTCTGACCAAGCTTAGCCACGTCCATTTCACGCCGACGGCATTGGCAAAACAAAAAGTGCTGGCGCTCGGGGAAGAAGCCTGGCGCGTGTACCAGGTTGGCGCACCCTCACTGGATCAGCTGCACGAAGCCACGATCCCCGGCCCGGCCGAGCTAGGGGAAAGACTGGCAATAAATCTCGACAAACCATATTGCCTGGTTTCGGTGCACCCGGTCACGCTGGCGGCGGACCCGGAAGCCGATGCCATTGCCTTATTCAGCGCGCTGGAAAATGTCTCTCTTGCCAAGATTATCTGCTTCCCGAACGCGGACGCGGGAAGTCGCAAGCTGATCCAAAGATCCCGGGATTTCTGCCAGCGCAACGCCAATGCCAGACTGTTTGTGAATCTGGCCCATCTGGATTACTGGGGACTGCTGAAGCACAGCCTTTTTCTGGTAGGCAACTCCTCAAGCGGCATCATGGAAACGCCCGTATTGAAATTGCCGGCGGTCAACATCGGCATACGCCAGCAGGGGCGCGAGCGCGCGGACAATATCATCGACTGCCCGGCGCAAGCGGACCGAATCCGTGCCGCGATCGACAAAGCCTGCAGCGAAACATTCAAGGCCTCGCTGAACAGCATGCAAAACCCTTAGGGCGACGGTACCGCCGGGCGGCGGATCGCCGAGCTGATTGCTGGTTTACCGGGAAAACAAGAACTGCTCCTAAAGAAAAACCTGCCTGCCGGCATGGACGATGTACTGACGGCACATAGCAACCCCGGCCATGGCTGAAATTCCCCTGGCGCAGCCCGATATCTCCGAGCAGGAGATTGCCGGGGTTGCCGAGGTGCTGCGTAGCACCCGCCTGAGCCAGGGACCCAGGTTGGTTGAATTCGAGGCCGCGCTCGCTAAACGCTGCAGTTGTTCGGGCGCGGTGGCTGTAAGCTCGGGAACGGCGGCATTGGATTTGTGCCTGCAAGCGCTGGATATCGGCCCCGGCGACGAGATCATCACGCCGTCCTTTACTTTCGTCGCGACGGTCAACGCGATAGTCAGGCGGGGCGCGACGCCGGTTTTTATCGATATCTGCCGCGACACAATGAACATGGACTGGGCGGACCTGGCACGGTGTGTCAGCGACAGGACCAGGGCGGTCATCGTCGTCCATCTGTATGGCCGGCCGGTCGCCATGGATCCGATACTGGAGTTCTGTCGGGCCAACGATCTGAAGCTGATCGAAGACGCCTGCGAAGCGCTGGGTGCGATCACCGACGGCAGCCCGGTCGGTAGCCTCGGCGATTGCGGTGTTTTTGGCTTTTATCCAAACAAACTCATTACTACCGGCGAAGGTGGCGCTATCGTCAGCCGGGACCCCGAGCTTCTGGCTCTCTGTCGTGCCCTCAGGAACCAGGGCAGAAATGCGAAGGGCTTCCTGGCGGACCGGCTGGGTCATAATTACCGGCTCGCCGAACCTGCCTGCGCACTTGGCGTGGGCCAGCTGGCCAGGCTGGACGAGTTTCTGGAACGGCGGACAGAAGCGGCGATCCGCTACAATCGGCTCCTGGCGAAACTACCCGGCGTCAGCCTGTCACCGCCCGACTGCTCGCACGGACGCATTGCCTGGTTCGTCTATGTGCTGACCCTGGACGGTCCGCAATCGTGGCGTGACCAGGTGATCGCCGAAATGGCTCGCAAAGGCATCGAACTGGGGGATTATTTCCCGGCCGTTCACCTGCTTGATTTCTACGGCCAACGCTATCCGACCCTCCCGGGAACGCTGCCGGTAACGGAAGACATAGCTGGTCGGACCGTTGCATTGCCTTTCTTCACCGCAATAACGGCAAAGCAGCAGGTAACGGTATGTGACGAGCTGGCCCGGGTCCTGACCAGCCGGAGATAGTGCTAGGCTCCGGTTTTTTGACACAGAGATTGGCCCGGACAGACATGAAAAAGCCGACGGACAAAGATACTTGGCATTGGGACGATTACTGGCGTCACGGCTTTCTGACCTCCTGCGCCGACACCTTCCAGAGTAATTACGAGGGTAGGCTGCGCCAGGTCTGGGAGGAATTTTTCCGATCGGCGAAAGGCAATGCAACGATTCTGGATATCGGGACCGGCAACGGGGCGATCGCGCTGATAGCGAGCCGTATTTCCAGCGAGCTGGACAGCGGTTTTTCGGTGCACGCGATCGATCAGGCAGAAATTGACCCGCCGGCCATGGTGAAATCGAATACCGATGGCCTGGCGGCAATCCATTTTCACTCGAAAACGCCGGCCGAGGATTGTGGCCTGCCCGACAACAGTGTCGATATGGTCAGCGGCCAATATGCGCTGGAGTACACGCCGCTTAACGAAACCGTTGCCGAACTGGCCCGGGTTTGCGCCCCTGGTGCGCGCCTGCTGTTTATCATGCATCACGCAGACTCGGTTGTCCTGGAGACCGCGGCCGAAGAACTGAGGCTGGGCAAAGTGCTTGAAAACAGTGGATTTTTTGATCGCGCGGCCGATCTTCTACAGCATATGAGCAATGTTCCCGCCGACCAGGCGCACCGGCTGGCCGGCGACCCGAAGGCGGAGGACAGCCGCAAACAACTGAACCAGTCGGCAGCCGAGCTAAAGGCACTTGTATCTCAAACGCCCAATCCCCAGATACTGCAGACCGCACTAAAGTCGGTAAGCGACTGTTTCCACCGGCAACAGGCGCTGGGTCTCGAGGTTCTTCCATTGCTTGCAAAATACCGGCGACAGCTCGAGGCCAATCTGGCCCGCCTGCACGATTTGCAAAACGCCTCGGTGAACGAAGAAAAAGGCCAGGAAATCATCGCGTTATTCGATGCGCTGGGTTTCCTGACCGAGCCCCTTGAAGATATCTTCCACGAACAGGATCTTTTGGCGGGGAGGTTGCTCAGGGCGTCTCTTTCTGCCGGCTCCTGATTCGAGCGCGAAAGTACGCGCCGGGTGTTGCTTTGTTGCAACAATAACTAAATCTCCTAAAGATTTATGGCATATGTTGTTTGCCCGCAACAAAGCACGCCGGTTTGGCAAGATCGCCCCTCCCGGTGGGAAATTCAGCCGGAAATATTATTGTTAGTTGCTGAATTACAAGTATGTTTTTGAATTTTTCGTATTCCTGTCCATAACTTGTGCCGAAGACCCGGATGACCGGTATGAGTGCTTCGGTTGCGTGATTTTGAGGTAGATTCAAATATTGTAATTTTTTTACAACAAATTGTTTCTTTCTGGTTTTGATGTGCTAGTATCGCCGCAACTCCGGAATCCGTTGGCTTTTCGAAATCGGCGTTTTCTGAGTTGGCTTAGGGGTAATAGCGGAATCATCCGTCGTTATCAACTTAATAATCAACCTCTCCCTGAGGAGGACTTATGAAAGAGCGAAATCCCATCCAGGACGCAGTGCGTTACGCATTGACGGCCGGTGTGGCAGCCTCGTTTGCGAGTATCCCGTCCGTGGCTTTTGCCCAGGACGACGAGGACATTGCCGAACAGGGACTTATCGAGGTCACCGGATCCCGTA
>JAPUGL010000018.1 GCA_027292775.1 Gammaproteobacteria bacterium
TCACGGTCATAGATTCGCGTGCTTTGTCCGATGAAAACGCCCATCGAGATCACGGCGCCTTGCTCGACGATAACCCCTTCGACGATTTCCGAACGCGCGCCAATAAAACAGTTGTCCTCGATGATGGTCGGTGCTGCCTGCACCGGTTCCAGCACACCACCGATCCCAGCGCCACCGGAGATATGGACCTTGCTGCCGATCTGCGCACAGGAACCGATTGTGGCCCAGGTATCGACCATCGTGCCCGGACCGATCCAGGAGCCGATGTTGACGTAGCAGGGCATCAGCACGACGTCGGGAGAGACAAAAGCACCTTTGCGAACCAGCGCATGTGGCACGATACGGGCGCCGTCTTCGACAAACTTTTGTTCGTCGTAGTCCACGTATTTCATCGGCACCTTGTCGTAGAAACGGGTAAACAGGCCATCGGTGACGACATTGGGGGTCAGGCGGAACGACAACAAGACAGCCTTCTTGACCCATTGATTGACCAGCCAGTCGCCACCGAAATTTTCAGCCACCCGCAATTGCCCTGTATCGAGCATATCGATTGTTTTCGCGACCGCCTTCGTCAGTTCGGAAGATGGTGTGTCCGTACCTAAATCGTCCTTATGTTCGAATGCAGCGTTTATTACTTTTTCTAATTTTTTCATAATATTAGCACTTATTATTAAAGTTGATTCACGAGTACTTTCAATCGTTCAGCTGCTTCCACACAATCTGCAAGCGAGGCAACCAGCGAAATTCGCACGCGGTGTTCCCCAGGGTTCCCCGCCGCGGTATCGCGAGCCAGGTAACTGCCGGGCAACAGCGTGAGATTCTGCTGCCGATAGGCCTCTTGGGTAAAGCTTTCTTCATCTTGCTCGGTTCGTGGCCACAGGTAGAACGCCGCTTGCGGTCTGGGCAGATCCATAACCGGTTCGAGGATCGGCCATACGGCTGCGAGTTTCGCTTGGTATAGCTGGCGATTCTCGGCCGCGTGCCGATCATCCTGCCAGGCGGGCACGCTGGCGAGCTGGATGAACAGCGGCACCGCGCAGCCGTGGTAGGTCCGGTAGAGGAGGAAAGGCTTGATAAGCTCAGGATCGCCGGCGACGAATCCCGATCTCATGCCGGGTACGCTGGAGCGCTTCGACAGGCTGTGAAAAACTACGCAGCGTTGGAATCGATCGTGGCCCATAGCCTGGCAGGCCTGTAATAGCCCCGCGGGCGGGCTGTCTTCGTCGAAATACAGATCGGCATAACACTCATCCCCGGCGATGACGAAATCATATTTTTCCGCCAGTTCCAGAGCCCGCTTCAGATAAGCCAGGTCCATGACCGCACCGGTCGGGTTGCCCGGCGAGCAAATAAACAATATTGCGGTTCGCCGCCAGACGTCGGCGCTGACCTCTTCGAGATCGGGAAGAAAGCCGTTTTCCTCCAGCGTATTCAGGTAGAACGGTTGCGCACCGGCCAGCAGCGCGGCGCCTTCGTATATCTGGTAAAACGGGTTCGGCATCGGGACCAGCGATTCGCTGCGGCCGTCGACTACCGACTGAACGAAGGCAAAAAGGCCTTCGCGGGTGCCGTTCAGCGGTAACACCATGCTCTCGGGGTCGACCGCGTTTTTCCCGAGGTCGAAACGGCGCTCCAGCCAGTCGGAGGCCGCTACGCGTAATTCCGACAGGCCCAGCGCAACCGGGTAACTCCCCATCGTTTCGAGATTGCTGACCAACGCTTCGGCAATAAACGGTGGTGGCCGGTGCCTCGGCTCGCCGATCGACATCGCAATGTGCGGCATGGCCGGTGGTTGCAAGCCATCCTTGAGCAACGCCAGGCGCTCGAACGGATAGTGGTGCAGTTTTTCCAGGTATGGGTTCAAAATCCTTTTTCCTCTGTCAGTCCGGATTCTTGCAAGCCACTAGTGTCGGTCAAGCACTGTGGTCAGCCGCTGTTTCAGTTGTTCCTGCTTTTCTTCGCTCAGCGGTCCGCCGCCTAGGCTGGTGATATAAAACACATCTTCGGCGCGTTCGCCGATGGTCATGATTTTAGCAGTCCGGATATGGGCGCCGATTGCCTGCAACGACTGGGCCACCTCGGATAATAAACCAGGCCGGTCGCCGGTGGTCAGTTCCATGATGGTTCCGTCGCCGCGGTGGTTAGCTGAAAATCGCAGTTCAGTCGGGGTGCTGAACAAGCGTACCTGTCGCGGAGCCTTGCGCGAAACCCGCGGCGTAGTCCGGTCGCTGCTGAGAACACGCCGCAAGCGGCTCGCGACCTCTTGTCTTCGGTGCGCATCGGTCAACGCCTTGCCGTCGTAATCCAGCACCAGGTAGGAATCCAGAGTGCCATCGCCGCCGGCGGGGGAGATTACCGCATCGACGATATTCAGGCCCATGTCATCCAGTGCTGCGGTGGCCAGCGCAAAACTTTCCTGCCGCCGGGTGGCGCGGACCAGCAGGGGCGTACCACCACGCATCTCATTTTCACCAACCGCGGTGACCAGGCTGTCGTTGTCGCCGGCCGCCAAAAGGACGCTGGTGTGCCAGGCGATCTCAGCGGGCGAATGGCGCAGGAAATACTCTTCACCAAGCAGATCCCATGGTAGCGGCGTTGAGTCCTCGGTCAGGTGGATGTTGTCCAGATCGCGCAGTATGGCCAGTGCTTCCCGGCGGTGCCCCGCCACCAGTTCTTCTTGGTCCTGTGGGGTTTCCAGGCCAGCGCGCAAAGCCTGGCTGACTCGCAAATAGAACTCCCGGAACAGGCTGGCCTTCCAGGAATTCCACAGCTTGGGATTGGTTCCGCGTACATCGGCAATGGTCAGCACGTAGAGAAAATCCAGGTGCAACTGATCTTCGACCTGGCGGGCGAACTGGTGAATGACTGCGGGATCGGAAATGTCTTTTTTTTGCGATGTGACTGACAGCAACAGGTGATGGCATACCAGCCAAGCGACCAGTTGCGATTGGAATTCACCCATGCCGTGCGCCGTACAGAAAGCTTCCGCCTCTTCGGCGCCGAGCATCGAGTGATCGCCGCCTCTCCCTTTGGCGATGTCGTGAAAGAGACCCGCAAGATAGACAATCTCCGGGTGTTCCAGCGACTGCATGATTCGGCTGCAATCGGGAAACTCGTGATCGTATCTGTTCAGCGCGAACCGCCGCAGATTGCTGACCACAAAAAGGGTGTGGGCATCGACCGTATAGACGTGAAACAGGTCGTATTGCATGCGGCCCACGATCCGGCCAAACGCCGGGATATAGCGGCCGAGTATCCCATAGTCGTTCATGCGTCTCAGTTCGTGGGTGACGCCGGCCGGCGCTCTGATGATGTCCATGAACAGCTTCCGATGCGCCGGGTCGGCCCTGAACCCGACATCCACCAGGCGCAGATTGCGGCGGATCAGGCGGATGGTTGTCGCGCCGACGCCGCGCAACCCTGTTTGCTGCTGGAGGATCTGGAAAATCTCCAGCAATGCGGACGGTTGATTAACGAAGACATCCGCTGAACTGGCTTCGAGGTATCCATTGCGGGATTGAAAACGCGGATTGATGACTTTGGGCTGCGGGTCCGGTTGCAGCAGTATGGCTTCCTGGAAAAACTGCAACAGCATTTCGTTGAGCCGGCTCAGCCGCATCACCATTCGATAATAACGCTGCATGAATTTCTCAACCGCCAGGTTTTGCAGGCTATCGCTATAACCAAACTGTTTGGCGAGTTGCATCTGATAATCAAACAGCAGCCGGTCTTCCCGCCTCCCGGTCAGCATGTGGAGAGCGAACCGGACTCGCCAAAGGTAGGCTTGGCCAGCCCGCAGGCGGCGGTATTCTCCGGTGGTCAGAAAACCCAAGGCCACCAACTGTTGCAGATCGTCAACCTTGAAATGACGTTTCGCGACCCAGCCGATCATCTGAATGTCGCGCAGACCGCCCGGGCCACTCTTGATGTTGGGCTCCAGGTTGTATGCGGTGTCGTGGTAGCGATGGTGCCGTCGTTCCTGCTCGGCTAGTTTGGCGGCAAAGAAATCCCGCGATGGCCAGACTCCGGCCGGCCCGGTTTCGCCCCGCATTTCTTCGAACAAGGTCATGGCGCCGAACAATAACCGTGATTCCATCAGCGCTGTGGCGACTGTGATGTCGTCCGCAGCCACTTCGACGCACTGTTTTACAGTGCGGACACTATGGCCCGGCTCCAGGCCGATATCCCACAAAAAGGCCAGGAAATTTTTGAGCGAATCGTCGGCAAAGTCGGTCCCCTCTGGCGACAGGATCAGCAGGTCTATATCCGATCCGGGGTGCAACTCGCCGCGGCCATAGCCGCCCACGGCGACCAGTGCGAACTCGTCGGCGTCGCTGCCAAAATGGCGTTGCCACGCAGAGACGACCAACGCATCGACCAGGCGGGCGCGATCGTGTACCAGTGCCGACACCTGCTCGCCGTCCTGAAAGCGACTCGCGAGTTCGTCGTCGCCCAGGCGCAGGAACTCCAGAAAGGTTTTTTGTGGTACGGCGGTTGCCGCCAGGCGGGCATCCAGGTCTGAAAGAAACGCCCATTTCCCTGCGGATTTGTCCCGAACAGGCTGACCGGCAGTAGCAGGCGGGCGGCTCACTGTCAGCCGCCGGTATGATCCTGGGTCATGATTTCATGGCCGTTGGTCGTGACCAGCACTGTGTGTTCCCACTGGGCGGAAAGGGAGTGATCCTTCGTGACTACAGTCCAACCATCCGGCAGCAGACGGACGTGTCGACGGCCGACATTCACCATCGGCTCGATAGTGATGGTCATGCCTGCGCACAACTCGAGCCCTGTTCCGGATTTACCATAATGCAGGACCTGTGGATCCTCGTGAAATTCCCGTCCGATGCCGTGGCCGCAATATTCCCGCACCACCGAGCAGCCTTCGGTCTCGACATGCCGCTGAATGACATGGCCGATATCGCCCAGTCTCACGCCCGGTCGAACCAGGTCGATACCGAGATACATTGCGTCGTGCGCCACCTGGCTCACCCGCTGGCCCATGACATTGGGTTTTCCCACCATGAACATTCGACTGGTGTCGCCATGGAAGCCATCCTTGATGACGGTCACGTCGATGTTGACGATATCGCCATTTTTCAGCTTTTTTTCACCCGGAATACCATGGCAAACCACGTGATTGACCGAGGTGCAGATGGATTTCGGAAATCCCCGGTAATTCAGGGGTGCGGGTACCGCCTGCTGCTCGTCGACAATATATTCGTGACACAGGCGATTCAATTCGCCGGTAGTAACACCGGGCACGACATGAACTCCGATCATATCAAGCACCTCGGACGCGGCTTGTCCCGCCAGCCGCATTTTGTCCTGCTCGGCGGGTGTTTTGATGGTGACTGTCATGGGTTTGCGGAGTGCTCCGTGGGTCGGTTACCGGCACGCCAGGCCCCGGTTCGTGCGTGCCTTTCTTCTGGCCTGAAAATACTGCCATTGCAGGATTGTTGCCGCAGGCTGTTTTATGGTATAAAGCGCGCGCTTTTTTCGCAAATACTAATCCCACACATGTACCGACACATATGGCTGGGTGCCCTCAAGGGTTGTCGTATGGGGTACATGGAGGCTTAACCCAAGGAGACAACATGGCTAACGTATCCATGCGCCAGATGCTGGAAGCTGGCGTGCATTTCGGTCATCAGACTCGGTTCTGGAACCCAAGAATGGCCCCCTTTATCTTCGGGGAGCGTAATAAAATCCATATCATCAATCTCGAGCGGACACTGCCTTTGTTCCGCGAAGCTGCCGAATTCGTAAAAAACACGGTTGCCAATCGTGGCACGGTGATGTTTGTCGGAACCAAGCGTTCTGCGCGCGATGCGATAGAAACAGAAGCAAAGCGATGCGATATGCCATACGTCAATCATCGGTGGCTGGGGGGCATGTTGACCAATTTCAAGACGATCACGGCATCGATCCGGCGTCTCGAAGAACTCGAGGCGATGGAAGAAAACGGCGCGTTTGAGGCGTTGACCAAGAAGGAAGTCATCGGCCTGCGGCGTGAGATGGACAAGCTGTTCCGCAGCCTGGGGGGCATTAAAAACATGAAAGGTCTGCCCGACGTAATGTTCATCGTCGATGTTGGCCACGAAAATATTGCAATTCGCGAAGCGATCAAATTGGGTATACCGGTAATCGCCGTCGTGGATACCAACTGCTCGCCGGATGGCGTTGATTACGTAATTCCTGGCAACGACGATGCGATGCGTGCGATCCAGCTGTATGCGCACGGCGTATCGGAAGCGGTTCTCGATGGCAAAGCCTCGCTGCCTGAAATAAACCTCGGGGATGACGAATTCGTCGAGCTCGATGACGAAGGCAAGCCCCGCAAGAAGAGCGCGGCCAGGAAACCTGCTCGCAAAAAACCAGTCAAAAAGGTCGCCGTGACGATTGGAAGGACCGGAGAAGATAAACCGGCGGCCGTCGAAAAGGCGGAGCCTGTCGCCGACGCAATGGAGCCGGCTTCGGTCGTCGCGGATGCAACGGAACCGGTAGCAAGGGGTGAAGCGGAGAAGCCTGCTGTGGATGCAGCTGATTCAGGCGTGGAAGCCAAGCCAGAGCCCGCACAGGCCAGCGGCGACACAGCAACAGCGCTCGTGAGCGAAAAGCCGGCCGCCAAAAAGGCTGAGGATAAGGAGGCCGACAAAAAGCCGGCCGTCGAAAAGGCGGAGCCTGTCGCCGACGCAATGGAGCCGGCTTCGGTCGTCGCGGATGCAGCGGAACCGGTAGTAAGGGGTGCAGCGGAGAAGCCTGCTGTGGATGCAGCTGATTCAGGCGTGGAAGCCAAACCAGAGCCCGCACAGGCCAGCGGCGACACAGCAACAGCGCTCGTGAGCGAAGAGCCGGCCGTCGAAAAGGCGGTGGGTAAGGAGGCCGACAAAAAGCCGGCCGCCAAAAAGGCTGAGGATAAAGAGACCGTCAAAAAACCAGCCGCCAAAAAGGCGGTGGATAAGGAGGCCGACAAAAAGCCCGCTGTAAAAAAAGCAGCGGCCAAGAAAACCACAACAAAAAAGGCGGTGACCAAGAAGGCTGCAGCCAAAAAAGCACCCGCCAAGAAAGCGGCGGCGAAAAAAGTCACGACTAAGAAAACCGTGACGAAAAAGGTTGCTGCCGGCAAGAAAGCGAAAGATTAGTTGACCCGCATATTTAACCAAGGCGGTAGCCGCCGGGGTGTCAGGAACGGACGGATCAGGTATTTTGCGGAATTGGTTCGTTGATCGCTGATAGCAGTTTGAACGCCGCCAGCCAAGTATTGCGGTCCGGTCTGGTTCTCGAACAGCTGAGCTTGGTCTTCGCCCAACCCATAGCTACATTTATGGGTTTCGCCAGGAGTCTGGCGGCAGGACAAAATTTTTCGGGCAGGCTGGCGGATTGCACAGCCGGCGCTTTTTCGTTTTGAGGAATGAGTAAATGGGCATCACTGCGACACAGGTGAAGGAATTACGTGAGCGCACAGGCGCTGGCATGATGGAGTGTAAGAAAGCGCTGGTCGAAACCAGTGGCGATATTGATGCCGCGGTCGAAGCCATGCGCAAGAGCGGTCTGGCCAAGGCCGACAGGAAGGCCGGCCGCGTGGCCGCCGAGGGCGCCGTTATCGTGCGCCAGTCCGGTGACAATAAGGTCGCAGCAATACTCGAAGTCAATTGCGAGACCGATTTTGTCTCCGGTGGTGATGACTTTCGGGCCTTTGTCGATGCAGTCGCCGATGCTGTGCTGATTGGCATGCCGGAAAGCATGGATGCGCTAAACACGCTGTCGATCGGCAGCCAATGCGTAGAGGAAGCGCGTCGCAGCCTGATTGCCAAGATTGGCGAGAATGTCCAGGTCAGGCGATTCGAACTAATCGAAAGCGCTGGCGTGCTGGCATCGTATTTACACGGCAGCCGGATTGGCGTGGTCATCAGCGCCAAGGGTGGGGACGCGGATCTCGCTCGGGATATTGCGATGCATGTCGCGGCGATCAATCCGCAGTGCCTGTCAGAAGAGGACGTACCGGCAGAGAAACTGGCCAAGGAAAGAGAAATCCAGACCGAACTGGCACGGACCGAGGGTAAGCCCGAGGAGATCGTGGAGAAAATGGTCGATGGCCGGATGCGCAAATTCCTCGCGGAGATTACGCTAACCGGACAGCCATTCGTCAAGGATCCCGATCTGACCGTTGGCAAACTCCTGAAGCAGAACAATGCCTCGGTTGCGCGTTTCGTGCGTTTCGAGGTGGGTGAGGGTATCGACAAGATCGAGGAGAATTTTGCTGACGAGGTTATGGCCCAGGTGAAGGGGGCCTAGCCTGGTAAGCCACGAGGTGCAAAATCGGGTAATATCGGGAACCCCGCGAGAGCGGGGTTCTTTGTATCTGCAGAACCTGGAAGAAAAGAGACTTTATGGGCAATTCAGAACCGGTGCATAAGCGAATTTTGCTAAAGCTCAGCGGCGAAGCGCTGATGGGCCAGCTGGAATACGGCGTGGACCCAGAGGTGATTCGTCGCATTGCAGCAGAAATCGCCGAAGTCAGAAACATGGATGTTCAGATCGGCGTAGTAATCGGTGGCGGCAATATTTTTCGGGGGGCTGGCCTCGCCAGATCCGGAATGGATCGTGTCACCGGCGACCAGATGGGCATGCTGGCGACCGTGATCAACAGCCTGGCCTTGCAGGACGCGCTGGAAAGAGAGGACTGCTTCGCCCGCGTCATGTCGGCGCTCCAGATCAATGACGTTTGCGAAGATTACATTCGGCGCAGGGCGATCCGGCACCTGGAAAAAGGCCGGGTAACGATTTTCGCCGCCGGCACAGGGAACCCCTTTTTTACGACCGATACGGCAGCAAGTTTGCGCGCGATTGAAATTAGCGCGGATATACTTCTGAAGGCAACCAAAGTAAATGGCATCTATTCCGCCGACCCGCTCAAGGATTCTTCCGCGCGGCGCTATACGCAGATCAGCTACGACGAGGTGCTGCATAGCAAGCTGCAGGTCATGGACGCGACGGCAATCGTTATGTGTCGCGACAATAATATCCCGTTGCGCGTGTTCGACCTGACGACAGCGGGCAGCTTAATGCGCATCATGCATGGTGAGACGCTGGGAACATTGGTGAACAATGGCCTGGAGCAGATGCAGGAGGCGGTCAATGATTAACGATATCGAAAAAAGCGCATCGACACGTATGGGCAAGAGTGTCGATGCGTTTATCCAGGGACTGAAAAAGCTCAGGACCGGACGGGCGCATACCAGCCTGTTGGAACACATTACAGTCGAGTATTACGGATCGCAGGTTCCGCTCAACCAGGTTGCCAATATCACCGTTGAGGATGCGCGCACGCTGGCCGTAAATCCGTGGGAGAAACCGATGATCCAGGTCGTCGAAAAAGCCATTATGACTGCGGATCTGGGTTTGAACCCGACCACTGCAGGCACCGTAATTCGGGTCCCATTACCGCCGCTGACGGAAGAAAGACGCAAGGATATGACTCGTGTAGTGCGTCACGAGGCTGAGAACGCGCGGGTTGCGGTCCGCAATATTCGCCGCGACGCCCTGCATGACGTCAAAGAGCTTCTCAAGGAAAAAATGATCACCGAAGATGATGATCATCGCGCGCACGACGAGGTGCAGAGGCTTACCGACGATCATGTCGCCAGGATCGACAAGATCCTGGCAGAAAAAGAAGCTGAACTGCTGGAGGTATAAGGACTTCGGCACAATGGTTCGGTACTTGTACCGGATCGATGAACCGTATCCGACTAGTTGCTATGGCGGACCAAGCAGACAAAACCAGCCAACAGCATGAAACCTTGGTCGTCCGGCATGTTGCGATCGTCATGGATGGTAATGGCCGCTGGGCGAAGAAACGAAAGTTGCCCCGGCACGCCGGTCACAAGGCCGGTGTCAACGCAGTGCGGCGCACGGTCGAGGCCTGCGTCGAACTCGGAATCCGTACCCTTACATTGTTCGCCTTTAGCAGCGAAAACTGGGGCAGACCCAGGGAAGAAATACAGAAATTGATGGCCCTTTTTGTCGAGGCCCTGAACAAACAGGTTCCGGAATTAAATGAGCAGGGGGTCAGGCTCACGATAATCGGCGACAGGGAACAGTTACCCGCAGATCTGGTTCGGCAGATAGAAGAGTCGGAAGCGATGACCGCAGACAATGACCGGTTGAACCTGGTCGTTGCCGTCGCCTACGGTGGTCGCTGGGATATCGTCAACGCATGCAAATGCCTGGCGCGGCAGGTTGCCGATGGCGAGCTGTCGGTGGAAGATTTAGACGAGAGCCACCTGACGGCACAAATGCAGCTTGCCGGCCTTGGTGATCCGGATCTGTTTATTCGAACTGGTGGCGCTTCCCGAATCAGCAATTTTCTGCTTTGGAATCTGGCTTATACGGAGCTGTATTTCAGTGAATCGCTATGGCCTGATTTTGAGCAAAAGGAACTGGAAGCAATGGTTGGCAGTTTTCATGAGCGGGAACGGCGATATGGAAAAACATCGGAACAGGTGAGCGGCGACCATGCTTAAGCAAAGAATCATCACAGCCGTGATATTGGTGGCGGTGCTCTCCGGAGTGGTTCTGGTTTTGCCGCCGCCGGCCGCATTGATTACGCTGACCCTGATAATCAGTCTGGGCATCTGGGAGTGGAGCCAGTTTCTTACGGCAAAATCGTTGCTGTGGCGGCTGCTATACGTCGTCGTAGTGCTGACGTTGATAGTTGGCTTGTGGTTTTACAGCTTTCAGCCCGGAGCGTTGCAGTTGGTGCTTCAGATATCTCTGGCCTGGTGGCTTGTGGCCTTCGTCTGGGTCACGCGCTTTCCCACTGCGATTCCGGTGGGAGTTACCGTTATATCGGGAATCCTGGTGCTTGGGCCAGCCTGGCTCGCATTGAGTCGGCTGCTGGTCGCTGAAAACGGCGTAGGCTGGATTGTTTTTATTCTACTTTTGGTCTGGGCGACCGACATCGGTGCATTTGCCGTGGGTAAACTGTTTGGCAGAATCAAACTGATACCCAGGGTCAGCCCGGGCAAAACATGGGAAGGCGCAATAGGTGGCGTTGCAGTCGCCGCAATTGTTGCTTTTGCAGGCGCTATGTTCTTTCAGCAAGACATGCTTAGCTTTGTTTCCTTGTGCCTCGCTGCGTCAGCGATATCTATCGTGGGCGATCTGATTGTCAGTATTTTCAAAAGGCATGCCGGGCTAAAGGACAGTGGGGAGATTTTTCCGGGCCATGGGGGGATGCTTGATCGCATCGACAGTATTTGTTCGGCGGCCCCGGTATTTGTCCTCGGGCTGAGTTGGCAGGGCCTGATCTGATGAAGGGAGTCAGCATCCTGGGGTCGACCGGGAGCGTCGGTTGCAGCACGCTTGATGTGATCGCGCGCAATCCTGATGCATTTCGTGTGGTCGCGCTGACCGCGAGAAAAAATCACAATAGCCTGTTACAGCAGTGCATCCGTTTTGAGCCGGACATAGCGGTATTGACGGATAATGCAGCAGCCGATGTTCTTCGGGGAAAGCTGCAACAGGCTGGCCTGAAAACTACTTTGCTATCTGGCGCCGAGGCACTGGTCGAGGTGGCCAGGCTTTCGCAGGCCGATTATGTCATGGCCGCGATTGTCGGCGCCGCTGGATTGTTGCCGACTCTGGCCGCGGCACAGACAGGCAAAAGAGTTCTGCTTGCCAACAAAGAATCACTGGTCCTTGCCGGGCATTTATTGATGGAGGCCGTCGCAAACAACGGCGCAACCCTGATCCCGATCGACAGCGAGCACAACGCGATTTTCCAGTGTCTGCCCGATCCCGGCGGCCGGCGGTCGAAGAAGGACGTTCGCAAATTATGGTTGACAGCATCGGGTGGTCCGTTTTTGAATACGCCGGTTTGTGAACTCGAAAAGGTGACGCCGGAACAGGCTTGTGCGCATCCGAACTGGGACATGGGAGACAAAATTTCGGTCGATTCGGCCACGATGATGAACAAAGGTCTTGAGCTGATTGAGGCCAGTCATTTGTTCGATATGTCGCCGGACGACGTCGAAATCCTGATTCACCCGCAGAGCATCGTGCATTCGCTGGTCGAATATCGCGATGGTTCGGTGTTGGCGCAATTGGGTAACCCGGATATGCGTACTCCCATTGCCCACGCACTTGCGTGGCCGGAGCGCATGGAGTCCGGGGTGAAATCGCTGGACCTGGTGGCTATCGCGAAGCTTGAGTTTCAGGCGCCCGATACGGATCGCTTTCCGTGCCTGGCGCTAGCCAGGGCGGCTGCGGAACGCGGCGGTACAGTTCCTGCAGTGTTGAATGCCGCGAATGAAGTTGCGGTACAGGCGTTCCTCGATAGGCGCTTGCCGTATACGGAAATTGCTGCAGTTATCGGCAATACGATTGAATGCCACAGCGTAGAGGCGGTCGAATTCCTGGAGACAGTAATAAAGGCGGATCAGTGGGCGCGCGAAAAAGCGGGCCGGACAGTTAATGAAATGGCTATAGCGATATGACCCAGTTTGTAATCAATATTGCAGCTTTTGTCGTGGCGATCTCGGTGCTGGTTGCGGTGCACGAGTTTGGTCATTTCTGGGTGGCCAGGAAACTGGGTTTCAAGGTGCTCAAATTCTCGATCGGCTTTGGCCGGCCCCTCTGGGTATACAAAGGTCGCGATGACATGGAATTTATGATCTCGGCTATTCCGCTTGGCGGCTATGTGAAAATGCTGGACGAGAGAGAAGGCCCGGTTGCGCCGGAGGAACTGCATCGTGCTTATAACCGGAAGCCCGTCGCCAGCAGGCTGGCGGTGTTGTTCGCGGGGCCGGCGTTCAACTTTCTTTTTGCCGTAGTCGCTTACTGGCTACTATTTGTGATAGGAATCAGCGGTCTCAAACCCGTAGTTGGCAATATCGCTCCCGACTCGCCTGCCGCGGCGGCGGGCATGGAAAGAGGCGATCTTATTACTTCGATCGGCGATCAGGAGATCAAATCCTGGGGACAGGTTCCGCTCAGCCTGATCGAGGTGTTGCTGGATTCCGGTGATATACCGATGAGCGTCATCGGTGCGGACGGCTACCAGCGAAGCTTGATTATCGATGTTCGCGGCCGCGAAAACGAACTGAGCGATCCATCTTTGTTATTCAGCGGTCTTGGATTTAATCGCTGGTTTCCGGTTATCTTGCCGCTGCTCGACGAGATTACCTCGGGGGAGGCGGCGGACCAAGCGGGGCTGAAACCGGGAGACCTGGTGGTATCTGCCGATGGTGTTGAATTTGACGACTGGCGTAGCTGGGTGGAGTTTGTCCGGGCGCGTCCAGGCGATAACATCAGTATGCAAATAGAGCGCGATGGCCAGCGTCTTGTGATGCCGATGACCATCGGTCGTGTCGAATCGGAGCAGGGCGTTATCGGGCGTATCGGCGCTTCGGTTCGTGTGCCGCCGGGAGACCTGTACGCCGACCTGCGCATGGTCGAGCGTTATTCGTTTTTCAGCGCGCTAGGCCACGGCCTGGTGAGAACGTGGGGCACCTCCATTCTGACGATGCGACTGGTCGGGCGCATGATAAGCGGCCAGATTTCCGCGCAAAATATTTCCGGTCCGATTAGCATCGCCGCCTACGCCGGCGCTGCGGCCAGTCTTGGTCTGGAAGAATTTCTCGGCCTGCTCGCGATACTCAGTATCAGTCTCGGCATTATCAACCTATTGCCGATTCCGCTATTGGATGGCGGTCAGATGATTTATGTCGCTGCGGAGGGCATCAGGGGAAGACCACTGTCCGAAAAAGTCCAGTTGTTGGGACAGCAAATCGGTATCGCAATGCTGATCATGATAATGGGCCTTGCCTTTTATAACGATTTCAACCGGCTGTTTGGATAAGGGTTGCCGTCAGTATGATTAAAAGAACATGGATGTTTCTGGCGCTTGCCATTTTTCTTGTTAGCCAGGCTGACGCCCAGGAGGACGGTTTCCTGGTGCGTGACATACAGGTTGAAGGCAACCAGCGGATAACCGACGGCACTGTATTTAATTACCTGCCGGTCAACGTCGGTGACGTCCTCGATCAGCAACGGATCCAGGAAGCGATCCGAGACTTATACGACACCAAGTTTTTTGATGATGTCGAGCTTAGGGCCGATGACGGCGTCTTGCTGATCGTAGTCGTTGAAAGACCATCTATCGAAAGTTTCAGTATCTCCGGAAACAAGAGCATAAAAACCGAGGACATGGAAGAAGAGTTACGCCGTATTGGGCTGGCGGAAGGTAAGACCTTCGATCGGTCGGTACTCGAAGGCGTGACCAATGCGATTACCGAGCAGTATTTCAGCCAAGGCAAATACAGTGCGACGATAGATACATCGGTTTCCAATGTCGGCAGGAATCGGGTGAAAATCGATATCACCGTTGTCGAAGGCGAACGAGCGACGATTCGCCAGATTAATATCGTCGGCAACAGCGAATATCCAGATAAGGAGTTACGCAAGGAGATGTCTTTGCGGCAACCTCACTTTACGTGTTTCATCAAGAGTGATTGCCGGTACTCGAAGGAAACATTGCTCGGTGATCTGGAGGCGCTGAGTTCATTTTATCTGGATCGTGGCCATCTCAATTTCCAGGTCCGTTCGACCCAGGTTGCGATTTCGCCTGACCGCAACGATATCTTTTTGACAATTAACATTGATGAAGGAGACCTGTACAAGGTGTCCGGTATATCACTGGGGGGCAAGACTATCCTTGAGCCCGAAGTCCTGAGGCAATTGATAATTCTGCAGGAAGGGGACACCTTCTCGCAAAGGCTGATTACCCAAAGCGTGGAGCTGATAGCCTATGCCTTGGGTGAGCGCGGCTACGCGCTGGCTGAAATCGATCCGATTCTTGATGTCAACGTGGAAGACAAAACAGTCAGTGTGACTTTTTATGTCGAGCCCGACAACAGAGTCTATGTCAGGAGAATAAACTTCGCCGGCACTCACTCCACCGACGACTATGTATTTCGTCGTGAAATGAGGCAGATGGAACAGGCGTGGTTGTCAAACTCGGGCATAGAGCGGTCCAAGCAGCGACTCCAGAGGCTGCCATTCGTCGAAACCGTCGAAATGGAGACCGTCCCCGTGCCGGGAGCTGCCGACATGGTGGATGTCGAATACACGATCAAGGAAGGCTTGCCCGGATCGTTTGGTGGCGGCGTCGGGTTTTCGGACGCCCAGGGTCTGATCCTGAACGGAAATTTCGTGCATACGAATTTCATGGGGACCGGCAATCGGATTTCTCTGGATCTGTCATCCGGGAAATACAGCAAGATCTACAGTCTTTCCCACACCAATCCGTATGCATCACCGGATGGTATTAGCCGAACCGTTTCTGTCGGGCTGCGGGATTTCAGTCAGTTTACATCAGGCGCTTCCGATTTTAGCACCCAGACGACCAATGCCTCGATCGATTACGGAATTCCGATCAGCGAATATCAGCAATTCAGAATCGGCTTTTCGGCCAGCGATTCGGAATTGTCATCGAACAGCTTCCAGACCCTGCAGTCCCAGGAATGGGTGCAGAACAATGGCGATTCATCGGTCGAAATCATCAACGGCGTTGTCTTCTCAAAAACGGCATTCAATACTTTTGAGTTGCTACTTGGCTGGACATACGACTCGCGTAACCGGTATCTGTTTGCCACTCGCGGGTCGCGTAGCCGGGTAACTGTCAGTTATACGCTGCCGCAAAGCGATGTCGAATACTGGTTTTTGAATTACGATTTCCAGAAATATATTCCGATTTCAGGAGAGTGGATATTCAGCATCAATTCGGAAATCGGACTCGGTGAGGCGCTTGGTAGTACGACGTCTATTCCTCCTTTCCGGAATTTCTTCGCCGGCGGTCCGGACACGGTTCGTGGATACAAAGAGAACTGGCTCGGGCCAAAGGACACCTTCGGTCGCCCTTATGGCGGTAATCTGAAGGTCGCGACCCAATTCGAGTTGCTGGTCCCGGTCCCGGAGGCCTTCAAGGGATCAGCGAGGCTGAGTGTCTTCTACGACATTGGTAATGTATTCTCTACCGGCGACGTGAGTTTTGTCGACAAGCTTGGTGATCCGATCAAGTATGAATGGGACGCCGACCGGTTGAAGCATTCAACGGGGCTGGCAATCGAGTGGCTGGCTCCGATTGGTCTTTTCAAGTTCAGTTATGCTATTCCACTGAATGAGGAAAAAGAAACACTGCGTTTTATTGGCGACGACACCGAACGGTTACAATTTTCGATTGGCTCTGCTTTTTAAGGTGTATTAATGAAAAAATATATGATCTCTCGATGGAGTGTCTTGCTGTTGGCATCGTTGCTGTTGCCATTCTCCGTCACGGCGCAAGAAACAAAAGTCGGCTTTGTCAATTTGCCCAAGCTTTTGCAGCAAGCTCCGCAGGCCAATCAAATTCGCCAACAGTTGCAGGATGAGTTTTCGCCGCGTGAGCGCCAGATACTTGCCGAACAGCAAACCCTGCAGGGTCTGGCGGAACGTCTGGAGCGGGATGGTGCGCTGATGGGTGAGCAGGAGCGAAGGACCCTCGAACGCGACCTGAGCCAGGGTGGCCGCGAACTGAAAAGACGCCAGGACGAGTTTCTGGAGGACTTCAATCTTCGGCAGAACGAAGAGCTGACGAACCTGCAGCGGACCCTGATCGAACAGGTACAAACGTACGCCCGCGCAGGCAACTACGACCTGATCGTGGGTGAGCCGGGCATTCTGTATGTCAGCGAGGCGATAGATGTCACCGACGCTGTCCTGGCTGCGCTGGAAGAAGCTTTCCAGGCGTCCAATTCGGGGCAATAGGGCCACCGCTGCCCGGGCCAGTATGACCACGACTCTGGGGGAGCTCGCGGTCAGGTACGGATGCGCCGTACAAGGTGACCCGGATTTGCCGGTCAGCCGGGTTGGCACCTTGCTCAATGCCGGTACCGACGCCATCAGTTTTCTGGCCAATTCCGCGTACCGCAAACAACTGGCTGCGACCAGCGCCGCGGCCGTCATCCTGTCGCCGGAAGACGCGTCGCAGTGCCCGGTCAGTTGCCTGATTACAGATAATCCTTATGCTTTGTATGCCCGCGTCGCGGCTGATTTAAATCCACCGGTCGAAGCGACGCCGGGTGTTCATGCCAGCGCTGTGGTCGGCGCTGACTCAGAAATTGCCGCAACTGTGTGTATATCAGCGAACGCCTGCATTGGCTCCAGGGTCAGGCTTGCTGAGGGCGTTTTTATCGGCCCTGGATGCGTCATTGGCGACCACTGCGAACTGGGTGCGGGCACTCGTCTGACCGCCAATGTCACGTTGTGCGCGAATACCAGAATCGGCGCCCGGGTGCTGATTCATGCGGGCGCGGTTCTCGGCGCCGATGGGTTCGGCATTGCGAAGGATGATGATCGATGGATCAAAGTGCCCCAGCTTGGTGGCGTACGTTTGGGCGATGACGTCGAAGTAGGCGCCAACACGACAATCGATCGCGGCACGATCGAAGACACGGTGATCGAAAACGGCGTCAAGCTCGATAACCAGATCCAGGTTGGTCACAATGTCAGGATCGGGGAACATACGGTGATCGCCGGTTGCGTGGCGATTGCAGGCAGCGTAATGATTGGAAAACGATGCATGATCGGTGGTGCGGCGGGTATCGTGGGCCATATCGAACTGGCCGATGACGTGGTCGTAACCGCGTTTACCTTTGTTAGTCACTCGCTCAGGCAGGCTGGAGTTTACTCCGGGTCGATGCCGGTGGAGCAAGCGGCGGTGTGGCGCCGGAACACATCCCGCCTGCGCCACCTGGATGAGCTGGCCAAAAAAGTGCGGGTTCTGGAAAAGAAACTTGATGAAAATAAAGCTGCGGGCAATGAGGGCGAAAAGGACGAAAGCGAATGAGTAAAGAAGATCTAATGAACATCGAAGAAATCATGCAGTACCTTCCGCACCGGTACCCGTTTCTGATGGTCGATCGAGTTATCAGTTGTGAACCTGGCCACGACATATTGGCCTACAAGAATGTGACCGTGAACGAGCCTTATTTCCAGGGACATTTCCCGATAAAACCGGTGATGCCGGGGGTGATGATTATCGAAGCGCTGGCCCAGACCTGCGGTTTGCTGGCATTTGTCACCGAAGGCGGCAAGCCCTCGAAAGACAACGTTTTCTACTTCGTCGGCATCGACAAGGCGCGTTTTCGCCAACCGGTCGAGCCAGGCGACCAGCTCATATTAAAAGTCAAACTGATTCGAAGAATACGCACAATCTGGAAATTTTCGGTGCGGGCCGAGGTCGATGGAAAAGTTGTGGCCAGCGCCGAGCTGATGTGTGCTCCCGGAAACGTCTGAAAGTGATTCACGAAACCGCCATCATATCGTCATCGGCTCGCCTTGCGGACGATGTCGAAGTGGGTCCATACGCGATTATCGAGGGCGGTGTCGAGATTGGCGAGGGCACGACGATTGGGTCGCATACGGTCATAAAAGGCGAAACCCGGATCGGCAGCAACAATCGAATCTACCATTTCGCATCCATCGGTGAGGACCCACAAGACAAAAAGTATGCGGGCGAGGTGACGCGGCTGGAAATTGGCGACGGCAACACCATTCGCGAGTTCTGTACGATCAACCGGGGTACGGCTCAGCAACAGGGCCTGACCCGGATCGGCAATGACAACTGGCTGATGGCTTACGTGCATATTGCGCATGACTGTGTCATCGGCAACCAAGCGATTTTCGCCAATTGCACGACCCTGGCCGGCCATGTGGTTGTTGGCGATCACGCAATTTTTGGGGGTTTCTCCGGGGTGCACCAGTTTTGCCATATCGGCCAGCACAGCTTCATGGCGATGTACAGCGTCATCGCCAAAGATATCCCCGCCTACGTCATCGTATCGGGTAATCCGGTGCAACCGAGAGGCATCAACAAGGAAGGGCTCAAACGGCGCGGTTTCGACTCGGATCAACTGCGCCAGCTTAATGAGGCGTATCGGCTGATTTATCGTGACGGATTGACACTTGAAGAGGTGATAATCGAACTCGATAAGCGGGTTGGCGTACAGCCGGTCTTGTTGCCGCTGATCGAATCTCTAAAATCCAGCACGCGCGGCATCGCGAGATAGCACCGGAGGCGCTAATGGCTCAGGAATCCGGCGTAAAAGTTGGCCTGGTCGCCGGCGAGGCATCCGGCGACATGCTCGGGGGCAGCCTGCTGCATGCCATGCGAGTTAGGGAGCCCGGAATTCGCGCCATTGGCGTAGCCGGCGAGGAAATGATCGCCGCGGGTTGCGAGCCCCTGGCTCACGCGAGCGAGTTGGCGGTGATGGGCTTGGTCGAAGTGATATCACATTTACCGCGCCTGCTCGGCCTCAGACGAAGACTGGCGAGGCAGTTTACAGCCTGGAAACCGGACGTCTTCGTCGGTATCGATGCACCGGAATTTAATATCGGCCTGGAAGCGCGGTTGCGCCGTCACGGTGTCCCGACTGTCCATTATGTCAGCCCGTCGGTCTGGGCATGGCGCAGCGGGCGCGTGAAGAAAATGGCGCGAAGCGCTGACCTGGTGCTATGTCTTTTGCCGTTCGAAAAGAAGGTCTACGACGATCAGAATGTTCACGCGGAATTTGTGGGGCATCCCCTGGCCGAGCGGATAACCCAACAGTCAGATACTTCTGCGGCCAGGCTGAAACTCGGCCTGGCCGATGATGGGGAGTGGCTCGCGCTGCTTCCGGGCAGTCGCGATGGCGAGGTAACACGGCTCGCGAAAGATTTTGCCGAAACGGTAGCATGGCTGCAGGATCGCAGACCGACCATGCGCTTTGTCGCCGCGATGACATCCGCCGAAGGCGAAAAGATTATTTGCCGGGCGCTCAGGCGTTTTGCGCCGCGGGTCGAGATTCGTATGATCCGTGGGCAATCGCATGAGGTCATGACTGCGGCCGATGTACTCCTCGTGGCATCGGGGACCGCGACCCTTGAGGCCGCGTTAATTGGCCGACCGATGGTCGTGACCTACCGGCTGGCGCGGGCGAGCTGGTGGCTGTTGAACTGGCCGGGCTTGCTAAAGACCGACAGGTTTGCTCTGCCAAACCTGATTGCCGGCGAGGACCTGGTGCCCGAAATCTTACAAAACGACATCAGCGCGGAATCTCTCGGTCAGGCCATACTGCATGAACTGGATGATGCCGATCGACGGCGATATCTGAACGTTCGCTTTCGGGAAATACACCAGACGCTGAAACGCGATGCGGCAGATCGCGCCGCAGCATCCATCCTGGGCCTCGCAGCGGGGCGCATTGATGAGTAGTAGTACATTAATGGTCGCGGGCATCGACGAGGCTGGTCGCGGCCCGTTGGCAGGTCCGGTAGTTGCCGCGGCTGTTGTGCTGGATCCTAAGCGGCCAATAGCTGGATTGAGGGATTCAAAGAAATTGTCGGCCAGCCGGCGAACCCTGCTCGCGGTCGAAATCAGAAGATGCGCGCTGAGTTACGCGGTGGCCTGGGCCGATCCCGCGGAAATCGATGAGTTGAATATTATGCGGGCGACAATGCTGGCAATGCGCCGTGCGACGCTCGGTTTGCATATCCGGCCGGCTCATTTGCAGATCGACGGCAATCGTTGTCCGGATTTTGCGGGCACCGGGCTGAATTGCAGCAGCGAGGCGCTAATCGGCGGCGATGACCTGGTCCCGGCTATCAGCGCCGCGTCCATACTGGCCAAAGTCGCGCGCGATGGCTTTATGGCACGACAACACCAGATTTACCCGCAATACAATTTCGCCAGCCATAAGGGCTATCCGACCGCTGAGCATCGGCAAGCGTTAAAACGCCATGGGGCCTGTCCATTGCACAGGGTGTCGTTTGAACCCGTCCGCAGCGTCACAGAAGCGAAAAAAACAGATACTGACAATGCCGTGGCAAGCCTGTAAAAATAGACCCTGATGAGCGCCAGTTTCGTACACCTGCATTTGCATACCGAATATTCATTGTCCGACAGCGTCGTGAGGGTGAAACCGCTGATGGCGGCGGTCGCGGGGATGGGTATGCCGGCTGTCGCGCTGACAGACCAGTGCAACCTTTTTGCGATGGTGAAGTTTTACCGAGCCGCGCTCGCCCGCGGGATCAAACCCATCATCGGCGTCGATGTCTTGCTGCGCGATATCGACGAGCCGGCACGTCCCAGCCGGCTGACGCTGCTGTGTCAGAACCAGGCAGGTTATCGAAACCTTTCGCGTCTCGTGAGCCGCAGTTACCTGGAGGGCCAGTATCGGGGCGTGCCGATGCTGGACCGGCAGTGGCTGAGCAGCGAAAATTGTGATGGCCTGATTGCCCTGTCGGGAGGCATTGAGGGCGATATTGGCAGGGCTTTGCTGGCGGGTCATACAGATCTGGCGGACAGACGCCTGGCTAAATGGCGGACAGTTTTCGACGACCGCTTTTATCTCGAGATTACGCGGACGGGTCGAGCGGGCGAAGAAGACTTATTGCAGCAGGCCGTGCAACTGTCGTCCGAACAATGTGTGCCGTTGCTGGCCAGTAATGACGTTCGCTTTGTGAGTGCCAGTGAGTTCGGCGCGCACGAAGCAAGAGTTTGTATACACGATGGTCATGTGCTGACCGATCCGAGCCGGCCAAGGCGTTACAGTGAGCAGCAATACCTGCGCAGCGCCGAAGAAATGCAGCGGCTTTTTGCCGATCTGCCGGAAGCGCTGGAAAACGGAGTCGAACTCGCGAAACGCTGTAATCTCGAGTTAAGTCTCGGTGGCAGCGATTTGCCTGAATTTCCGATCCCGGATGGTCAGACCACGGCTGGCTTTTTGCATGCTGAGTCAGTTGCGGGCCTGCGGCAGCGGCTCGACCTGGCGGAATCCGACGCCTTGCCGGACGAGTACCGGCAGCGGCTTGAACATGAAATAGGCGTCATTTGTGAAATGGGTTTTCCCGGCTATTTCCTGATAGTCGCGGATTTTATTCATTGGTCCAGAGAGAATGATATTCCGGTCGGGCCGGGCCGCGGTTCGGGTGCCGGAAGCCTGGTCGCTTACGCATTGAGGATTACCGACCTCGATCCGATGGCGCACGAATTGCTGTTCGAAAGATTTCTGAATCCCGAGCGCGTTTCGATGCCGGATTTCGATATCGATTTCTGCATGGAAGGCCGCGACCGTGTGATCGACTACGTCGCCGGCCGCTATGGCAGGGACAGGGTTTCCCAGATCATCACTTATGGAACCATGGCAGCCAAGGCGGTGATCCGGGATGTGGGCAGGGTACTTGGTCATCCTTACGGATTTGTTGATCGAATTGCCAAACTGATTCCCTTCGAACTGGGCATTACCCTGGATAAGGCGCTGGATCAGGATGACGAGTTGCGAAACTTGTACGAAAATGATGATGAGGTGCGCAACTTGATCAACCTGGCACGCCAGCTGGAAGGCCTGGTGCGAAATGCCGGCAAACATGCCGGGGGCGTGGTTATTGCACCCAGGCCATTGACCGACTACGCGCCGCTGTATTGCGAAGAAGGCGGCGCCAATGTCGTTACCCAGTTCGATAAGGACGATGTCGAAGCCTGTGGGCTGGTCAAGTTCGATTTTCTCGGCCTGCGCACGCTGACCATCATCGACCGGGCGGTCAAAATCATTAACGGTCAGCGCCGGGAGTCGGGAGAGCCGGCGCTGGATATCGACGCGATCGACCCGCAGGATTCCAGGACCTTCGACTTGCTCAAGAAATGTCAGACCGTGGCTGTATTTCAGCTCGAGTCTCGCGGCATGAAGGATCTTATCAAACGATTGCAGCCCGATAATTTCGCCGAAATCGTGGCGCTGGTCGCCTTGTTCAGACCGGGTCCACTCCAGTCGGGCATGGTCGATGACTTCATCGATCGCAAGCACGCCGCTGGCAAGACGAAAATCGATTATTTCCACGCCGATCTTAAACCGATACTCGAGCCCACCTATGGCGTAATTCTTTACCAGGAACAGGTCATGCAGATCGCGCAGGTATTGGCGGGTTACAGCCTGGGTGAAGCCGATCTTTTACGGCGTGCAATGGGTAAGAAAAAGCCGGAAGAAATGGCCAAGCAACGGGAAATTTTCCTGCGTGGCGCAGACAAGGCAGGCGTCAATACAGAACTCGCCACATACATATTCGATCTGATGGAGAAATTTGCCGGTTATGGTTTCAATAAGTCCCATTCGGCCGCCTATGCAGTGCTTGCTTATCGCACTGCATGGCTGAAGACGCATTACCCCGCCGCGTTCATGGCTGCGGTGCTATCGACGGACATGGACAACACCGACAGAGTAGTGACGCTGATCGATGAATGCGAAGCCATGGATATCGAAGTCGCGGTACCGGACATCAACCATTCCGGCCATGCCTTCGTGGTCTCCGGTCCGCGAACCA
>JAPUGL010000180.1 GCA_027292775.1 Gammaproteobacteria bacterium
GGGGGCTACTCTGCTTGCAGGTGAAACGCCCAGGGATCTGACGCTGGACGACGCCCGCGCCTTGGGCCGCAGCCACGCCATCGAAAAATATGCGCCCTTGGTTGTCGGCTCGGCATCCGTCAGTTACCTGGGCCTGGACAGAGAGGTACCAGTGCTGGGATCGACATCGGACCTGCTAGAAGTCCGGAACTGGGAAATGGCGCAGGGCCAGTTTCTGCCGACCGGCGATATCGATCGCGCCCAGTCGGTTGTCGTTATTGGCGCCAAGATCAAGCGGGAACTGTTTGCCAATACCAACGCACTGGGCAAATGGCTGCGTTTGGGCGACCGCCGATTCCGGGTCATCGGAGTTTTGTCCTCCGAAGGTCGGGCAATCGGAATCGACGTCGAAGAACTGGTTATTATACCGGTCGCGTCGGCGCAGATGCTTTTCAACAGTGCGTCCTTGTTCCGTATTCTGGTCCAGGCACGGTCGCGGGACGAAATGCCTGCGGCGAAAAAATTCATTCTTGAAACGGTGGCGCGCAGACATCAGGGCGAAGAGGATCTGACCGTCATAACCCAGGACGCTGTCCTCAAAACCTTCGATACAATTTTTGTTGCGCTGACCATGACGCTCGGCGGTATCGCGGCGGTCAGCCTGTTGGTTGCCGGTATCCTGGTGATGAACGTCATGCTGGTCGCAGTTACCCAGCGAACGGCGGAGGTGGGTTTGCTAAAGGCCATCGGTGCCCAGTCGCGTCAGGTTCGGCGCCTGTTTCTTACCGAAGCCCTGTTGTTGTCGTTTACCGGCGGTTTGCTCGGGCTTGTGCTTGGCTATGGCGGCGCCTGGTTACTGGGCGTCATCTACCCCGCCTTAGTCTTCATGCCGCCATGGTGGGCGGTAGTGGCGGCAATGGTGACGGCCATTTTCAGCGGCCTGTTTTTCGGTATGCTGCCGGCCCGCCGGGCGGCAAAAATGGACCCTGTTCAGGCGCTTTTGGGCGGTTGAGATGAGAACCACGGATATGGCACGGCTCGCCAGTGGTGCGGTTACGGCGCATCGCCTGCGCTCGACGCTGACCACGCTCGGAATCGCGATCGGGATTTTTGCAGTTGTCCTGCTGACTTCCATCGGCGAGGGCATTCATCGCTTCGTGATATCCGAGTTCACACAGTTTGGCACCAATATCATCGGTATCAATCCTGGCAAGGCCACGACGATGGGCGCGTCGATCGGCGTTTTTGGCAGCGTTCGCCCGTTGTCCATCGACGATGCCGAAGCGCTGCGGCGCTTGCCTTACGTCGAGAGCGTCGTGACCATGGTTCAAGGCAATGCCGAAATCGAGTCTGGCCGCCGGCAACGTCGAACAACCGTTTACGGCGTTTCACCGGATTTTCCACAGGCGTTCCGATTCAATGTCGCGAGCGGCAGTTTTTTGCCGTCGGATGATCCCCGCAATCCGCGTGCGGTAGCGGTACTTGGCAGCAAGTTGGCCAAAGAGTTGTTTCTGAATGAGAGCCCGGTGGGCGCGCGAATCCGGGTCGGTGGCGATCGTTACCGGGTCGTAGGCGTAATGGAGCCAAAGGGCACGATGCTGGGTTTCGATCTGGACGACACACTTTTCCTGCCGGCATCCCGTGGTCTTGACCTTTTCGGCCGCGAAGGCCTGATGGAAATCGATGTTTTGTACGCGGAAAATACACCGGTAGACGAGCTGGTCGCTGGCATCAAGCGGTTGTTGATTTCGCGTCACGGCGGCGAAGACGTCACGATTACGACGCAGCAGCAAATGATGGACGTGCTTGGCTCTGTTCTGGGTGTGCTGACCTTCGCGGTCGGGGCACTGGGCGGCATTTCTCTGCTGGTTGGCGGTGTCGGAATATTCAGCATTATGACGATATCGGTGAGCGAGAGGACCAACGAGGTAGGATTGCTAAGGGCGCTGGGAGCCGGCAAGGGGCAGATACTCACGCTTTTCCTCGGCGAGGCCATTCTGCTGGCGGCGGCGGGCGGGCTCGCAGGGTTGGTGCTCGGTTGGGGTGGCGCGTGGTTGATCAATCAGCTGGTTCCGTCGATGCCGGTCCATACACCGCTGTATTTTGTATTTCTTGCCGAGTTGGCGGCGATACTGATCGGGCTGGTGGCAGGAGTCGCACCTGCGAGCCGAGCCGCGGCGATGACCCCGGTGGAGGCATTACGCACCGAATGAACGAGCTCATGGGAGTTGTTATTTTGACGGGATGATCTGGTCGATAGGCAAAGGCCGGCTGATCGCATATCCCTGCGCGTAATCCACTTTCAGTTTTTGCAGTTTCCTGATGACTTTTTCCGACTCCACATGCTCGGCAATGGTCTTCTTGCCCAAGGCATGGCAGATTTCGTTGATTGATTTGACCATCTGTTGATCGATATCGTCTTCTCCCATACTGCGAACAAAGACGCCATCTATCTTTACATAATCAACAACAAGGTTTTTAAGGTAGGCGAAGGAAGAAATTCCGTTGCCAAAATTGTCGAGCGCAAACTGACATTCCTGGTCTTTCAGTTTGCTCATGAACCGGTTGGCCGCCGAAAGATTTTCTGTAGCGATGTTTTCGGAAATCTCAAAACACAGCTTCCCGCCGGAGATGCCACTTTCGCTGATTTGTCTGGATAAAGTGTCGGCAAAACCGGCGTCGGTAATTGAATCGGCCGACAGGTTTATGAAAAGCTTGCTGTTGTCATTCATCAGCGAACTGTTTTCGGTCAGCCAGGCGAGCGCCTTGATGATAATCCAGCGGTCCATGCGAATAGACAGGTTGTAGCGTTCAACTGCAGGGAAGAATGCGCCTGGTGGGATTTCCCGGCCTTCCTCATCCAGCATCCTGACCAACAACTCATAATGGAAAAAATCGGCCTTGTTTCCCATCGGTTTGATGGGCTGTGCTGCGAGGTGAAAACGGTCTTCCTGCAGCGCCTGTTTGACTCTGGTTACCCAGCCGAGTTCGCCTAGTCTTTGCAGAGCAGTGGTATCGTCCTCGACGTAGAGATGGACACAGTTTCTTCCTGAATCCTTGGCACGGTAACAGGCCGCGTCGGCAGCGCCCATGACTTCGCTGAGACGTCTCCGCTCTGGCGAAATGGGCACGACTCCGATGCTGGCGCCGATCGTATGGATCTGACCGCTCCAGGCGAAGCGGAGCTCATCCACCATGGTTCTGAGCCCCTCGGCAACGCGAACCGCGTCCTTCTCGCCACAGTCGTGAAGTATCAACGCGAATTCGTCGCCACCCAGTCGGCTGAGCGTATCGCCGTGCCGGACCCGAGACTGCAGTTGCTCTGCGACCTGGCGCAGTAATTCGTCGCCCGCAACATGGCCGCAGTTGTCGTTGATCGCCTTGAAACGATCAAGATCCATATAGCAGATGGCGTGCGGTCCAGGTTGGACGTGTATGTTATCAAGCAGGCTCTGCAGACGGCGCTCGAATTCACGCCGGTTGAACACGCCGGTCAAAGGGTCGTGACTCGCTTCAAAGGAGAGTTGGGCAGATTGCTCGTGTGTTTCCGTAATGTCTGTCAGTGTTCCTTCGAAATAAATCAGCTGGCCTTGTTCATCGGTTTCTGCGCGCGAATTCTCAAGTACGACAATCTTGCTGCCGTCTTTTTTTCTCAGCACCAGTTCCGCGTTGCGTATTTTTCCATCCTTATCAATCGCCTTGCGCCAGTTGGCCCGGTCTTCGGGATACATGTATATATCCCGGGTAATATCCAGTGCGAGCAACTCCTCTTCGGATTCATAACCCAGCATTCTGACCAGCGCCGGATTAGCTGAAATAAAGCGGCCTTCGGGGCTGGTCTGGAAAACACCGGCGACGACGGATTCGAACAATTCCCGATACTTGGCTTCCGATGCCTGCAGTTGCTTGAGCGTATGTGTTCTTTCCGTCGTATAACGCAAGGTGCGGGTAATCAGTTCCTGGGTCGCCGTCTGCCAGTTGATGTATTCGATGGCGCCCTTGGCGACGGTATTTCCGCCAAGATCTTCTTCCTTTTCACCTACGAGGGTAATGACAGGGATCTTTGCCGACCAGGACTGGAGCATCATGTAAGTTGACAACCCCTGGCTATCGGGAAGATTCAGATCAAGGAGGACGACCATCGGTTCACCGTCCGTCAGGTTGCCGAGCGCCTCGTCCAGCGTCCCGCTCATTTCAAGTCGGTATTCCTGTCCCGCCGGCGACTCGATCGCGCCAACCACGAGGTCCGTGATCCTGCGGTTGTCTGTAATCAACAGGACTAGGGACTGCTCTTGCTGCACTGCACATTATCCCTTTGCTAATCGTACCGATCGAGCGTTTCGGCCCCGAGCATACCGAATTTTACAGCGAATGTGACCCGTTTTCCCTTCCAAACCAGGGTCCTCAGACTCCCTGCGGTTGTACTTCACACGGCATCCGCTGCGGTCGCCCGCGAGTCGCTGGTTAAACTGCTATGCTTAATTATCTGAGCGCGCAGGACCAATAACGTGCGAAATGCATTATTGCACGGATTTTATTTGGGCGATGTGCTGGTCGAACCACTTAAAGGACTGGTGACAGGCCAGGGCCCGCCGCGGCACTTGCCATCCAAGGCATCTGAGGTATTACTGCATCTCGCAAGCCGGTCCGGCAAACTGTATACGCGCCAGGAATTGCTCGACAGCGTCTGGGGCGATGGTCACGGCAGCGATGAGGCGCTCGGCCATGCCATCAGTGAGCTGCGGCACGCGCTGGATGATCATCCGGACGACCCGAAATATATTCAGACGGTGCCGACCCGCGGATACCGGCTGGTTGCCGATGTCCGGGTAGTGGACAAGGCGATAAATGAAATTGCCGGTGCAGAGATGCTCGAGATTGCCGGTTCCGGTCGCGACTCGCCCTTGTTTTATTCTCTGCTGCGTCGGGGCGTCGTCAGGGCGGGTTTGACCTACCTTTTCGTCGGTTGGCTGTTGCTACAGATTGCCGATGTAGTCGTTGACAGGATTTTGTGGTTGCCGCATTGGACGGCGACGATGATGATCTATCTCGTGATAGGCGGGCTTCCCGTCGCGCTCCTGATGGCCTGGTTTCTCGACTACGCGGAAGGCCACTGGACAATGGATACGGGAGCCGGACAATACCCGGATAAGAAATCTTTTAATAAAACCTACATCATTATGCTGGCGTCTTTCGCTGTCGCCGGTGCGTCGCTTTCCGCTTTTCACTTGTTCGTAAAGCCTTTCGGCTTCGTGCAGACCGAACCTGAATTCGGGTTGGTGCGTTATGCCCAGATACCGGTTGAGCCAAATACGATTGCGGTCCTGCCGTTTCTGAATATTGACGGTAGTGATGATGGACGCGTATTCAGTGACGGGCTCGCCGAGGATGTGCTTGACCGGCTTGCGCGCATCCCGGGCCTTAAGGTTTCGTCACGGGGCGATGCCTGGTCGCTGGCTGCGAACTCTACATCGAATGAGGTGCGCTCACGCTTAAGAGTCGCACATTACCTCGAAGGCAGCGTTCGAGTGGTCGGCAATCGCCTGCGTGTTGTCGTTCAGCTGATCAATTCGGAAACCGGGTTTCACCTGATTTCACGGCGATACGATCGCAACCTGGATGAATGGTTTGACGTCCAGGATGAAATCACGCGACTGACGGTCGCCAACCTGCGGGTAGCCTTGCCGGCGGCAACGCAGGGGCTCTCCGAATCCTTGTCTTACGACAAGAATCTCGACGCCTACACGCTTTACCAACGAGGAATGGCAGCATTTTACCAGCCGAAAAGCAGACAGAGCATCGACGAAGCCCTGGATTGGTTTCACCAGGCGTTGGAGGAAGATCCGGAATACGCGGCTGCCTACGCGGGTCTTTGCAGAACCTATACAGCCGGTTACCGGGCGATCGATGAGTCAGGATTTATCGGGAAAGCCGAAACTTCTTGTGCCAACGCGCTGGCCCTTAACGCGAATCTGTATGTTGTGTTCGAGGCAATGGGAGACCTTTACCGGCAGACCGGAAAGGACGCGGAGGCGGAATCCAACTACCGCAACGCATTGTCCATCAACGAAAACGATGTTCCCGCGCTAAAGGGGCTGGCCACGGTCTACTCCCGATTGAGGCGGCTCGACGAGGCGGAAGCGTATTTCCGCCGGGCCATCGATCTGCAGCCGGGAAACTGGTCCAGTTACAGCGCGTATGGCGGCTTCCTCTTCCACAACGGCAGATATACCGATGCGGCGCGGGAATACCGGAAAATCGTCTCACTGGATCCTGAAAACGTCGTTGGCTATACGAATCTGGCCACCACGTTGATGTTGTCAGGCGATTTTAAGCAGGCGGGCGGCGCGTTTTCAAAAGCGCTCGAGATCAGTCCGCAGCGCACAGCCTATTCGAACCTCGGTTTGTTGTATTACTACCTGCACCGGTATCAAGAGGCAGTTTCTACTCACAATGAGGCAGTCAGGCTGGCGCCGCAAAACCACCTGGTATGGGCGAATCTGGGCGATGCGCTGTATTTCGCTGAGGGACCAGGCAGCGCGACCAGCGCTTTTGGCAAAGCCGAGGAATTGGTCGATCAGAGACTGAGCGTCAATCCCAATGAGCCATCGGTACTTCTGGCTGCGGCCTGGATAAAAACTATGCTGGGCAAGCCAGACGAAGGAGAGAAACTGATAGCCACTGCTCTGGACATAACACCATCTGACCCGTATCTGTTTTTCGTGAGAGCGCTGATCAATCTTAGGCAGGATCGAACATCCGAGTCGCTGGCAGACCTGGAAAAAGCGGTGGCGATGGGATACTCAGTTAAAATGATTGCTGCCGAGCCCTATTTGGAGTCATTGCGAGCGGAGCCGCGATTTATGGCTCTGTTAAAAAGTTCGGAGAAAAGTTAGTCCAAAAAACGAGCGGAAAGAAACCGGGCTTGCCCGGGTAAACAAAAGGACCGCTCAAGGAGAATAATGATGAATAAATTAACGATAATGATAGCCACGGTTTTGCTCGTGCTTGGCGGGTGCGACAGGACAAACGAGTCGGCGTCGGTGCGGCCATGTAGTATGCTCGCGCATGTGAAAATTATCAGTACGGATCAAAACGATAATTTCGCGATACTGAAAGTCGTACCAAAAAGAGTCCGGGTGTGTGTCGGCGGTCAAATCGAACTGACTTTCGCGCCGCCACGCCCGTTAAATACGGTCAGCACGAAACCTGACGGTGCAAATCACCCCAACGGCGCCAACCCTGGGCCCGATGGCTGGCTTGTCAAGGAAAATTCCGCGAATAAAAACGAGATGATGATCGATGTTCTACCGGGTACCGAACCGGGTGACTACAAGTACTCGGTCACTATCGTTGGTGTCGGAACACTGGACCCCTATGCGG
>JAPUGL010000181.1 GCA_027292775.1 Gammaproteobacteria bacterium
GTTTCCAGAGGAGGTACAGAGGAGGTATCGGTGCCGGTGTTAAGTTATTTAGTTATTGAATATGGGGCGGCTTCCTTCCCCCAAACTGTTCATGATCTAAGAAATGCCGATTCAGAACAGCTTAGAAAAGCCATTCTGGTATGGCTTCAGATCTTGTACTAGTGGAGGCGGCGGGCCGCTCTCGGCCATCTCCCGCAAGGGGACTTCCTTCGATCGACTGGTGCTCGCGGCACTTGCACATCCATGTGCTTCGGAATCTCAACTCGCAACGCGGGTTCTCATCCACACCGGCCAATAAAAAAGCCCGCCACAAGGGCGAGCATTTTTATTGGTGGAGGCGGCGGGAATCGAAGCCGCGTCCGCAAGCACTCCGCTCAGGGCTCTACATGCTTATCCGGTCTATTGATCTCATTACCGGCTACCCGACGGGCAGGGAAAACCGACAACCAGTTCAGAACTTGTTAACGCTGAAACCCTGAACAAATTTCAGTCGCGATCTTGTGTAAGGTTACGCCCGAAACATACCCACAAGAAAATATTGCCTCGGACGCTAGCGGGATTTAAGCCGCTAGTGCGTAGTTGTTATCGTTTGCAACTATACAGTTTGCAGCTGGATTAACGAGGAACTCTGCACCTCGGCATGCACCCGGAGGTTCGCTACCCACGTCGAAGCCAAGTCGCCCCCGGACTGTTGATTCTACACCGTTGTGGGGTAGGAAATGGGGACTGTGACGCGAAATAAAAGATTGCCTGATTCTGGCGGACTACTAGTTGTGCTTAAGTAGGCGTTCTTTTTGGCGCGCCCAATCGCGATCTTTGTCCGTGGCTCGCTTGTCGTGCTGTTTCTTGCCCTTGGCCAGACCCAGGTCGAGCTTGGCGCGGCCTTTTTTCCAATATAGGCTCAGTGGGATCAGTGTATAGCCCTTACGCTCGACCGAACCGATCAGCCGGTCTAACTCGCGGCGGTGGAGCAACAGCTTCCGGGTCCGGGTCGGGTCGGTCCTGACGTGTGTCGATGCGGAACTCAATGGAGAAAAATGCGCGCCCAGCAACCAGGCCTCACTATCTCTTATGACGACGTAGCTTTCCTTGAGCTGGGCACGGCCGGCCCTGAGACTTTTCGCCTCCCAGCCCTGTAACGCCAATCCGGCCTCGAGGTTTTCCTCGATGAAGAAATCGTGCCGCGCCTTGCGGTTGGTCACAATGACCTTCGAGGTCGTACCCTGCTTTTTTTTCTTTGCCGCCATGGTTTCCGAGCCCTGTTCGCGCGCATTCTACCGGGGAGTGGCCGGAAAATGTTGCTTTGCGTCCATTTTGATGGCCTGACAATAGCGGCCCTGAGTTGTCTGTCGATTAAAATTCATCCAGAATCGCGGCTTTCCGGTAGGTTGGACAAGAGCATGAGTGATCAGACGACTACCACCGTAAAGCGCCAATCCCTGCACGGCCAATGGTCAACACGCATGGCCTTTATTCTCGCGGTCACCGGCTCGGCGGTCGGTCTCGGGAATATCTGGAAGTTTCCGTACATCGCCGGTGAAAACGGCGGCGGGGCCTTTGTCCTGATTTATCTGTTGTGCGTTTTTGTGGTCGGTCTGCCGATCATGATGTCCGAGATCCTGATTGGCCGACGCGGGCGGCGCAACCCGGTCATGACGATGAAAATAGTCGGCGAAGAAGAGGGTCGCAGTCGCAACTGGGCCCTGGTTGGCATCATGGGCATCATCGCCGGCGTGTTGATTCTTTCTTTTTACAGCGTCATCGCCGGCTGGGCGATGTCCTATGTTTTCATGACCGCCGGCGGCACTTTTGTCGATACCGACGCGAGTCAGGTCAAGTCGACTTTCGAACTGTTGTCCGGCAGCTGGAAACTTACGGCTTTCTGGCACACCTTTTTTATCGTTATCACGGTGGTTGTCGTTGCCCAGGGTGTACAAAGAGGTCTCGAACGCCTGGTGCGAATCCTGATGCCGGCATTGCTCGTGTTGCTGTTGCTGTTGCTGGTGTTCAGCATGAATTCTGGTTATTTCGGTCAGGCTGTCGAGTTCATGTTCCGGCCGAATTTCAGCGCGCTGACGCCTTCCGGCGTGTTAATTGCGCTGGGACATGCCTTCTTCACCCTGAGTCTCGGTATGGGCGCGGTTATGGCCTATGGCGCTTATTTGCCGGAAGGTACATCGATAACCAGTACATCGGTGATCGTGGTACTGGCAGACACGGGCATCGCGTTGTTGGCGGGCCTGATTATTTTCCCGGTCGTTTTCGCTAACAACCTGCAATCGGATGCAGGGCCCGGGCTGATTTTCCAGACTCTCCCGCTGGCCTTTGGGCATATGCCTGGTGGCGTGTTTTTCGGCACGATGTTTTTTGTGCTGCTGAGTTTCGCGGCGTGGACCTCGTCGATCGGCATGATCGAGCCGGCGGTCGCCTGGATGACAGAGAGCAAGGGCATCAAAAGGGCCGTAGCTGCCAGCATACTCGGTGGGTTCACCTGGTTGATCGGTTTTGGCACGGTGTTTTCGTGGAGCCTGTGGAAAGAGAAAACATTCTTCCAAGGGACTTTTTTCGACAACATTGATTACTTGATCAGCAATATTGCGCTGCCGCTCGGTGGCTTGATGATCACCATATTCGCAGGTTGGGTTATGTGCCGGAATTCGACCAGCGATGAATTGAACTGTGGTACCGGGCTGATGTACAAGAGCTGGCGATTCCTGGCGCGGTATATAGCGCCGATCGCGGTGATCCTCGTGCTGATCGAAGCAGCCAGCGGCGGCATTGTATCGGACTATCTGTCAACGATCGGAAATTAAAAGTGGCGTGAAACGAATCCGCCGAAGTGCGTTGGTGCCGTTCAGCGCCAGGCAAATGTTTTCGCTGGTGGACGATATCCCGCGGTACCCTGAATTCTTGCCGTGGTGCAGCGATTCCGAGGTGCTGAGCCGCGAACCCGGGCGTGTGCTGGCCAGACTGGAAATCAGCAAGGGTTCATTTCGCAAAATTCTTACGACCACCAACCGGATGGAACCTTACTCCGGCATTTATATGGTATTGAAAGAAGGGCCATTCAGCATGTTCGAAGGAAATTGGACCTTTGCAGAACTCCGCGAAGATGCCTGCAAGGTCGAACTGGATCTTCAATTCGAATTTGCCAATCCGGTCATGTCGGTGATTCTGAGCCCGTTATTTGAAGATATCGGTAATACCATGGTTGATGCTTTCTCCAGGCGGGCGGAGTCCGTCTATGTCTGAAACGCACTACATCAATATCGAAGTTGCCTACGCGAGGCCGGACAAGCAACTGCTCCTGCCCCTCAGCGTGCCGGCGGGCACGACCATCGAACAGGCCATTGAGTTGTCCGGGATAGTGCAAAGATTTCCGGAAATCGATACCGGGAATCTGGTCGTGGGAATATTCAGCAAACGGGCGAAGCTGGATCATGTGCTCGCTGTCGGCGAGCGCATCGAAATATACCGTCCGTTGAAGGCTGATCCGCGGGAAATCCGGAGACAACTGGCCGAGCAGGGCAAAACCATGGGCAAGTCCAGGAAAGGCTCCTAGCCCGACACTTCCTCAATCGAAGGATCCCCGGACTCCCTGGAAATACTGCTTACCTGATCGCCGTCAAAGAAAACCACAAAATGCTGGGTGATCTTTTTGCGAGATTTCCCGGCCTTAAAATAGTAATAGTAATCCCAGCGATCCTTATCGAAAGGATTGTTGACCAGTGGGGTACCCAGCAAAAACCTGACTTGTGCCCGGCTCCAGCCGATTTCGACCTGCTCTATGAGATCGGCATCCAGCAAGTTGCCCTGTTGAATGTTGATGCGGTAGATGCAACCGCTGGCAAGGGCGGCAGCGACGAGCACAGCTGCAACCAGGCTCAATCGGCGTAGAACCGGAATATAATTATAATTGTCTGTATGCGTATTCATGTGCTGGTCTGGTGGGGTTTTACGTACGATTTTTGTTGGTAACGGCCTACCGCAAGCCGGCAGGCGTGGCATCATAGCGTATCGGACAGGCTTACAGGCGGGAAATTCGATGGAACGCAGTGACCTGAGAAAAGCGGGACTCAAAGTAACGCTGCCGCGGATGCGGATTTTGACCATTTTAGAAAGCAGTAGCCAGCGCCATATGAGCGCCGAGGATATTTACAAGTCGTTGCTGGAGGCCGGCGAGGATATCGGTCTGGCAACGGTCTACCGGGTTCTCACCCAGTTCGAGACGGCCGGCCTGGTGGCGCGGCATAACTTCGAAGGCGGCCATTCTGTTTTTGAACTGGAGACCGGCGAACATCACGATCATATCGTGTGCAACGATTGTGGGCGGGTCGAAGAATTCATGAATCCGGTTATCGAAAGCCAGCAGATTAAGATCGCCCGGGAACACGGATTCAGCCTGGCCGCGCACTCCATGATTCTTTACGGTCGCTGCGAAAAAGCGGATTGTCCGCGCCGGGCCAACAAGAAATAATTGATTATCTGCCCGGGGTCCGTGTAATCATTTCCTGGGCGTGTTCCCTGGTCTTGGTCGTGATATCCACGCCGCCGAGCATGCGTGCGAGCTCTTCGACTTTTTCTTCGCCTTCCAGTTGACTAAGCGCCGTTCGCGTGGTTTTGCCATCGGTAATTTTTATGATACGCAGGTGCTGATGTGACTGGCTCGCGACCTGCGGGAGATGAGTGACACACATCACCTGGCAACGCCCACTGAGTTCGCGCAGACGCCGCCCGACTATTTCCGCAACACCGCCCCCTATACCGCTGTCGACCTCATCGAACACCAGGCTGGGGACCTGATTGCTATCGGCAAGAATCACCTGGACTGCCAGGCTGATACGGGACAGCTCGCCGCCTGACGCTACTTTTGCTATCGATTGTTCGGGTTGCCCCGGATTGGCGGTGACCAGGAACTCGATGTCATCCAGGCCTTTGGCCGAATAATTCGATTCGCTCAATTCCGTTACCTGGCAAACAAAACGTCCCCCGGGCATGCCGAGTTTTTGCATCACCGTGCTTACTTCGCTGCTTAGTCTGATGGCGTTGCTAACTCTGATTGCGGAGAGCTTTTTGGCAAACTCCAGGTAATTTTCTTTTGCCCGAGTGACTTTTTCCATCAGTTCTTCGAGGCGGCTTTCAGCATTCTCGAGCTTGTCCAAGTCGGTTTGCATCGTTGCCAGGTGCACGAGGAGCTGGTTCGGTTCCAGCCTGTGCTTGCGCGCCAGCTCATGTGCGCTGTCGAGCCTGGATTCAACCTGGCGTTGCCTCTCGGGGTCGATTTCCATTCCATCGAGATAACGGCGCAAGTCTTCGGCCGCTTCGGAAATCCTGATGTCCGCTTCGCCTATCATGTCCAACGTTGCCTTCAGCGACGGATCGAGCTCCGTCGCACCGCCGATCAGGCTGGCGGCCTGTGACACGAAAGACTGTGCGGATCCGTCGTCGTTCTCAAAAAGTAATTGCAGCGCCTGTTGGGCTCTCTCTATCAGGTTGCCCGAATGCGCCAGTTTTTTTCGCTCAAGCTCGAGTTGCTCCAGTTCGCCATCTTGCAGCGCCAGTGCATCGAGTTCGTTAACCTGATATTGCAAAAGGTCCAGCCGCGCTTCCCGATCCTTCTGCAATTCCTGCATTGAGTTCAGATCCACCGCCAGCAACTGCCAGTCGCGGTAGGAAAGCGCGACATCATTAGCGAGATCCGAATAACCTCCATGCGTATCCAGAAGCTCCATTTGCGCCTGTTTGCGGAGCAGCGACTGATGTGCGTGCTGGCCATGAATATCGACCAGTTGCTCGCCGAGTTCGGTCAACGACCGGAGCGGGACCGATTGACCGTTGATAAAGGACTTCGAGCGGCCTTCACGGCTTATTACCCGCCGCAATACGCATTCTTCCTCTGAATCCAGGGCTTGCTCACGAAGCCAGGTAAACGTGGGCGAGTCCCGGTCGATTTCAAAACTTGCGGTAATCTCGGCTCGTTCGGCGCCATGGCGAACCGTGGCGCTGTCGGCACGGTCACCGAGCACCAGTCCCAACGCGCCGACCAGTATGGATTTTCCCGCACCGGTCTCGCCGGTCAGGACAGTCATACCCGGGCTCAGTTCAAGCTCGGCTTCGTCGATAATGGCAAAGTTGCGAATTCTGATATGGCTTAGCATGACTCTTTCAGCTCGTTTACTCGCGATCGCCCCGGCTGCTGTCTCCCCAGCGCAGCTTGGATCGCAACATGCGGTAATAATCATAATCGGCAGGGTGGATCAGCGTCACGCGATTCTTGCTGGCGCGAATCGACAGGGTCTGATTCTCATCCATATTTCCAAGCAGGCGGCCATCGCAAAAAATCGGAACCTTTCCGCTCGGCGATCGAACCAGCCGCAAGCTGATATCTGAGTCCGCGCGAATCGCGATTGGCCGATCGCTGAGCGCATGCGGGCAAACCGGTACAAGTAGAAGTGCGCCGAGAGACGGTTGGATAATGGGCCCGCCGCAGGAAAGCGCATAGGCTGTCGAGCCGGTTGCGGTCGCGACTATCAACCCATCGCCGGTGTGGGTGTTGACGTAATGGCCATCGACCCTGGTTTCTATATCGACCATGCGGCCGGTATCCGCACGCTGGATGACCACATCGTTGAGCGCGTTTAGCGTGCGGTCCTCCGGTCCGTTGCTCAGGGAAACCACCAGATACAGCCGCCGGTCTTCCGTGTAATTTCCGGCCAGTACCTCGTCTACTTTCGGTAGCATGTCGGCCTGCCCGATATCGGCCAGGAACCCGAGCCGCCCGCGATTGATGCCCAGCACGGGTGTCGCACTTCCGGCGACCAGCAACGCCGCATTCAGCATGGTTCCATCGCCACCGATGGCGATCAAAAGGTCGCCGGTTGCAGCCAGCTTTTTCATGTCGCAGGCCTGTGCGCCCGGTAGATCGATTTTCTTCGTGATCGGCGTTGGCAACAGTACTTTGTATCCGGCTGCCAACAAATGCTGACCCAGCGCGGTCATGGCCTCGGCTTCGGCGCTTTCCTGGTACTTGCCGACCAGCGCGATTTTCCGGAATTGCTTGTTCATATCAACTCCTCGCTTTGTAGCACGTTGCCGATTTTGTGGCCAGAGCCAGGCATTTCGCGGTGGGTCAGTTTAAGCTTGACAGCCTGTTCGGCGCATTGATAGTTTGGTCAGGTTTCCCTCCGAGGATTGCCAATGCACCCGAGTCAAGACCGGTGATGAATTCGGAAAAGCACGACGAATTACCCAATGAGCGTGCCCGCCAGCTTTTGAAGGTCCTGGTAGAACGGTACATCGAAAAAGGGCTGCCTGTCGGTTCGCGGACGCTGGCCAAAGGATCGGGCATGGATCTAAGTCCAGCGACGATCCGCAACGTCATGGCCGATCTCGAAGAGCATGGTTTCATCGTCGCACCACACACCTCGGCCGGCCGCGTGCCCACGCAGAAAGGCTACCGCTTGTTTGTGGATACCCTGGTCAAGCTCAAGCCGCCAACCGGGAAAGAAATCCACAGCCTGGAGGAACAACTGTCCGGGCGTTGTGAAGACATAAAAAGCCTGGTGGAGTCGGCCAGCACTATCTTGTCGAGCCTGACTCACCTGGCCGGTGTAGTGACGGTGCCAAGACAACCTCATCCTGCTTTGAGCCAGATCGAGTTTTTGCCGTTATCCGATCATCGCGTTCTCGCGATCATGGTCGTTAATAACGAGGAGGTGCAGAACCGTATACTTCACCTGGAACGGGATTTTTCGGCCGACGAATTGCGTCAGGCCGCCAATTACCTGAACCAGGAATTTGCCGGTCGTGAACTGAACGATGTGCGCCAGGGGATTCTGAAAAAGCTTCGGGAAACCCACGAAAACATGAACCAGCTAATGGCTGACGCGATCCAGATCGCCAGCGCGGCCTTGATGCCGGAGGAGAGCGGTCAAAATGCGTACATCCTGGCGGGTCAGACCAACCTGATGGATATTGCTGATCTTTCCGATGTGGACAAGTTGCGTGAGCTGTTCGACGGATTCAACCGTCAGCGCGACATCCTGCATTTGCTCGATCAAAGCCTGGCGGCAGGCGGCGTACAGATTTTTATCGGCCAGGAATCCGGTTATCGAATGCTCGACGAATGTAGCCTGGTAGCTGCGCCATACGAGGTGAATCGTGAAGTGGTTGGCGTACTCGCCGTTATCGGCCCGACCCGTATGGCCTACGAGCGCATTATTCCGATCGTGGATGTGACGGCCAAATTGCTGGGTTCGGCCTTGAACTCCAGGTTCTAATCCCCATAATCAGTCCGCAATCGGTGACGGGCCGGGAGGCCTGTGACGCATTAGTCAATCTGGAGCAGGAACAATGAGTACAGATAAAAAAAAGCCAGATGGAGCGCCGGAGTCGGAAAGCGCGGATGCGGACGACAAGGATCCGAAGCAGGATGCGTCTCCGGAAACGCCTGTGTTGACGCAGGCGGAGCGCGAACTGGTCGATGCCCAGGAAAAGGTAGATGAGAACTGGGAACTGTATTTGCGCACCGCGGCGGAGTTGGAAAATGTCCGCAAACGCAGCCAGCGGGAATTAGAAAACGCACGCCGTTATGGTATCGAACGATTCGCACTGGAGTTGCTGGCCGTAGGGGATAGCCTGGAAATGGGGCTCGAAGCGGCCAGCGAGGAACCCAGCGTTGAGGTCCTGATGGCGGGAAAGAAGGCCACGCTGAAGCAGCTCAGGCAATTATTGGAGCGATTCAGCATCAGTGAACTGGACCCGCTGGGCGAGGCGTTCGACCCTGAATTACACGAAGCGATGACCACCCAGCCCAGCGAGGAATACCAGCCGGGACAGGTCATGGCGGTGATTCAGAAGGGCTACCGCATTCATGACCGGTTGCTAAGGCCGGCACGCGTCATCATTGCCACAGAGGCCGAAAATCAGGAAGCGTGAAACTCTTGAAGTTTTGCCGGTCGGCACCATTTACAGCGTTAATCGGTTTTTAAGAATTTTTTTGGAGATATTCAATGGGCAAGGTAATTGGCATAGACCTGGGAACCACGAACTCGTGTGTGGCCGTCATGGACGGCAAGAACCCCAAGGTTATTGAAAACAGCGAGGGCGATCGTACGACCCCATCGGCGGTCGCGTTTACGAAGGACGACGAAGTCCTGGTGGGCCAGGCGGCGAAACGACAGGCGGTAACCAACCCGATCAACACGTTGTTTGCAGTCAAGCGGCTGATCGGCCGCAGGTTCAAGGACGAGGTCGTGCAGCGCGATATCGACATGGTGCCGTACAAGATTGTCGAAGCAGAAAATGGAGACGCCTGGGTCGAAGCCAATGGCAAAAAGATGGCGGCGCCCGAAATATCCGCCAGGATTCTGATGAAAATGAAGCAGACCGCCGAGGATTATCTG
>JAPUGL010000182.1 GCA_027292775.1 Gammaproteobacteria bacterium
CGGTGTCAGCTTGTGGTCCTTCACCGGACCGGGGGTTTCTGCGCGGTACAATTGCATCCCGCCGACTCCCAGCATCGGCAACACGGCGACCGCCAGCACGATGATTCCCATCCCCCCGAGCCACTGCAGCATCTGGCGGTAAAAAAGGATACTGCGCGGCAGATCGTCCAGCCCTGTGAGTATGGTCGCGCCCGTTGTCGTCAGGCCGGAAATCGATTCGAAGATTGCGTCGGTGACCGAAATGTCGAGACTCGCTGACATGATCAGCGGCGCCGAGCCGGCGACACCGATCACGACCCAGAAAAGTGCGACGATCAGGAAGCCGTCTCGCAGGCGCAAATCCATGCCACTGTTCGCGGGCTTGCCCGCGAGCCAGAAAAACATGGCAGCTACCAGGATGATGCCCATGCCATTGAGAAACGCCAACCAGCTGTCGTCGCCGGACAGCCAGGACACGGCCATCGGTGGAATCATGGTCAGGCTGAACATGCCCAACAACATGCCAAGGATTCGGGAAACGACGGGCAGGTTCATACGAAAGTTGCGTCGACCTGGAAAAGCTTCTCGACCGTTTCGATTTGTTTTCGGTCGGTCAGGAACAGAATGACATGGTCGTTCTCTTCGATAATCGTATCGTGATGAGCCATCAGGACCTGATCATCACGCACGATGGCGCCGATCGTGACGCTGTCCGGCAACTCAATTTCTTCGATCGCCCGGCCGACGACCGCTGAACTATCACGGTCGCCGTGGGCGATCGCTTCGAGGGCCTCTGCGGCGCCCCTGCGCAGTGAGTGGACCCGGGCAACATCGCCGCGGCGTACGTTGGCGAGCAAGGTGCCGATGGTAATCTGTTGCGGGGAAATCGCGATGTCTATCGTGCCGGCGTCTTCGGTAAGCTCCGCATAAGACTGGCGGTTGATCAACGCCATGACTTTGTGGGCGCCGCATCTTTTCGCCAGCATCGAGGCCATGATATTGGCTTCCTCGGAATTGGTCAGCGCACAGAAAATGTCTGCGTTGTCGACATTTTCCTCCATCAGCAACTCTTCATCGGTCGCATCTCCGTGGAGAACGATCGTACGTTCGAGCTTTTCGGAGATTTCTTTTGCTCGTGCCTGGTTCCGCTCGATCAGCTTGACCTGATTTGTCTGCTCCATGCGTTTCGCAAGCCGAAAGCCGATGTTGCCGCCACCGGCAATAATAATTCGTCTGACCGGCTCATCGAGCTTGCGCATCTCGCTCATAACCGCGCGGATGTCCGCGCGCGCGGCGATAAAAAACACCTCGTCATTCTCGCGAATGACCGTATCGCCCGTCGGTTTGATGGCCCGGCCATCGCGGTATATGGCGGCTACCCGGGTGTCGACATTAGGAATATGTTCGCGCAATGCGGATAATTTCTGGCCCACCAGCAAACCGTCTTTGCCGACGCGCGTGCATACCAGGCGGATCTCACCGTTGGCGAATTCCAGAACCTGCAAAGCGCCGGGATAACGGATCAATTGCTCGATGTAATCGGTGACCAGTTCTTCGGGGCTGATACGTACGTCAACAGGTAAAGCATCATCGCCGAAAAGCCGCTCGTGGCTCAGGTACTCCGCATCACGGATCCTGGCAACCTTGGTCGGCGTTTGAAAAAGGGTGCTAGCGACCTGGCAGGCCACCATGTTGGTCTCGTCGCTGTCAGTCAGCGCGATAATCATGTCGGCATCCTTGATGCCGGCCCGCTCGAGAACGTCGGGGTGGGAACAGTGGCCGATCACGGTTCGGATATCGAGGCGATCGCGAAGATCGCGCAAAATATCCTCACGGAGGTCCACGACCGTGACTTCGTTCGCCTCTTCCTTGGCCAAGTGGTAGGCCGCCGTGCGCCCTACCTGTCCCGCGCCGAGAATAATGATTTTCATGTCAGCGCCTTTTGTTGCTTTTTGCGCTTACCCGCGGCGCATTCTACATCAGTTCAAGGCTGGCATAAGCAAGAACCAGCCATTTTGTTCCAGCGGACTCAAAGTTTACCTGAACCCGTGCGTGTGCACCCTGCCCCTCACAGGCCATGACTACGCCGGTACCGAAACGATCGTGCCGTACCTGCTGGCCGAGCCGCATGCCGTGCGAATCCTTCGGTTCCGAAAAGCGGGCTCCCTTGAGCGGACGCCGGCTCGAAAAACCGCTGCGGACCTCCTCGGTGTGCTCGCGCGGGATCTCGCTGAGAAACCGTGACGGATGACGGTAGTTATCCATTCCATGCAATCGCCGCTGGCTTGCATAAGTCAGGTACAAGAACTGCATCGCACGGGTCATCCCGACATAACACAGTCGCCGTTCCTCCTCGAGACCGCCTGCATCGCCGAGCGATCGCTGGTGTGGAAACAATCCATCTTCCATTCCACACAGGAAAACCACTGGGAACTCCAGACCCTTTGCGCTGTGCAGAGTCATCAGTTGCACACAATCTTCCCAGGCGTCACCCTGGTTTTCTCCAGACTCCAGCGCCGCATGAGCGAGAAAGGCGTCCATCGGTGCCAGGTCCATTTCATCGTTCGGCTCGTAACCGCGGGCCGCCGATACCAGTTCCTCGAGGTTCTCGATTCGCGCTTCGCCTCTTTCGCCCTTTTCCTTGCGGTAGTGTTCGATCAGCCCGCTGGTTTGGATCACGGCGTCGACTTGCTCATACAGTTCCAAGTTCGAAGTCTCGCCAGCTTGCTTTTCGATCAGAACAAAAAATTTTCGTATCGCAGACGCTGCCCGGTTGTTCAACTGGCCGCCCGCCTGGCTTGACGCCGACTGCCACAGCGATATGGCATTGGCGCGCGCATGCTGTCTAATCGTTTCCATGCTCCTGGCGCCGATGCCCCGTGGCGGCAGATTCACGACACGCTCAAATGAGCCGTCGTCGTCGCGATTCGCGATTAACCGCAGGTAGGCAAGTGCATCCTTAATCTCCTGGCGCTCGAAGAATCGCAAGCCGCCGTAAACCCGGTACGGGATACCGGCATTCATGAAAGTTTCCTCGAAGATTCGTGACTGGGCATTGGAACGGTAGAGTATTGCCAGTTCCGAACGGAGATTGCCTTTGTCCATCCAGTCCTTGACCCGGCTCAACACAAAATCGGCTTCGTCGCGTTCATTAAATCCCTCATAGATTTTGATGGCGTCGCCATCCGAACCTTCCGTCCACAGGTTTTTCCCCAGCCGGCCGCTGTTGTTGCCGATCAGCGCATTGGCAGCCTTGAGTATCGTGCCGGTCGAGCGGTAATTCTGCTCCAGTCGCACGAGCCGGGTGTTCGGGTAATGCTTTTGAAACTGAAACAGGTTTTCGACTTTTGCGCCGCGCCAGCCATAAATGGACTGATCATCGTCACCGACAGCAAACGGCACACCGGTTTCGCCAGCCAACAACCTGAGCCAGGCGTATTGGATCGTGTTGGTATCCTGAAACTCGTCAACCAATACGTACGTGAATCGGCGGCGGTAATGCTCCAGCAATTCACCATTCTTCAGCCACAATTCGTGAGCGCGCAATAAGAGTTCCGCGAAATCGACGACACCGCTTTTATCGCAAATCTCCTGATAGGCTGCATAATGCCTGATCATCTGACGACGGTTGCTGTCGTCATGGTCTTCCATGTGTGCCGGCCGGATGCCCTCGTCTTTTTGCGCGTTAATAAACCATTGCAATTCCCGTGGTATCCAGCGCGTCTCATCGATGCCCATGTTTTTGAACATACGACGGATCAGCCGCAGTTGGTCGTCGGAATCCAGTATCTGGAAAGTTTGCGGTAGTTCGGCCTCCCGCCAGTGTTGCCGGAGAATCCGGTGGGCCAGACCATGGAAAGTGCCGACCCACATCGCCGTCGCGGGTCGACCCAGCAGCGCCTCGATACGACCGCGCATTTCACTGGCTGCCTTGTTGGTAAATGTGACTGCCAGGATGCTGCGTGGTGCGACTTTCTCGACCTCGACCAACCAGGCGATCCGATGGACCAGCACCCTTGTCTTGCCGCTGCCGGCGCCGGCCAATACCAGCATCGCGTGTTGCTCGGCTGTGACCGCCTCACGCTGGGCTTCATTCAGGGGATCGAGTATTGGAGAAACATCCATCGTCGCGAATTGTAGCAACTGCAAAGCTATAGGCTAAAGATAATGATCGACCAGGAGAAACGCGAAAAGAGCCATCAGGTAATTGATAGAGTAAGCGAAAGTCTGCATTGGCAGTTCGGGATTATCCTGAGTCATCATCGCGATCGCATAGTACAGGAATCCACTGCCGAGCATGACGGCGCCAAACAGATAAAACACGCCCGACAGGCCGGTGAAATAGGGCAGCACTGAAACGATAAACAGCAGGATTGTATATAGAAGAATTTGCAGCCGGGTAAACTTCACGCCATAGATCACCGGCATCATCGGGATATTCACTTTGGCATAGTCGTCCTTGCGCGCAATAGCAAGAGCCCAGAAATGAGGGGGTGTCCAGGTGAAAATAATTAGAAATAGCAAGAGTGCATTTGGGTCGATCGTATTGGTCACAGCCATCCACCCCAGTACCGGTGGAGCTGCGCCGGCCGCGCCGCCGATGACAATGTTTTGCGGAGTCGCGCGCTTCAGGTAAACGGTGTAGATGATCGCGTAACCGATCAGCGAAAGAAACGTCATTAACGCGGTCAAGGAGTTCACCGCGAGCACCAGGATCAGCATCGAGATTATGCCCAGCGTCACGGCAAAAATGCTCGCCTGCTTTTCGCTGAGCGAACCGGTCGGCAAGGGGCGATGTCGCGTGCGTTTCATTTCGGCATCGATGCGCGCGTCGAGCACATGGTTGATCGCCGCCGCTGAAGCCGCCGCAAGCCCGATGCCCAGCGTTCCGAATAGGATGGATTGCCAGGGTGGCATACCGGGTACCGCCAGGAACATTCCAACGATCGCCGTGAAAACGATCAGTCCGACGACCTTCGGTTTCGTCAACTCAAAGTATTCGGCCACGTGCGTCATAGTTTCATCCGGAGCAATCGGTTGGTTGTTACCAAGCTGAGCAGCAACAAGGCAGCCATTCCGTTGTGCACCGTTGCGAGTGATAACGGCAAGCCAAGCTTGACGATGGAAATACCGACAAGCACCTGAGTCGCGGTTATTACCATCAATGCGACACCCGACTGCGCGACTGCATTATTTTCGCTGCGGCTCAGCAACAGAAAGCCGAGCATCAGATTGACGGACACGACGACTAATGCGCCGACGCGGTGGCTCATGTGTATGGCGATTCGGGCCGGATGGGCAAGTACGCCGCCGGCATAGCCGCTGTTCGAGTCCGGATCGAGCGGCGGTTGCGACTCAAAGGCCTTTTCGAAATCTGCCTCGGGCCACCAGGCACCCTGGCAAGTCGGGAAATCAGGACAGGCCAATGCAGCGTAGTTGCTGCTGGTCCAGCCACCCAGGGAGATCTGCGCGATCACCACCAGCAGCGCCAGCAACGATGCTTTCGCCAGTAGCGAATTGCCAGCTTCGGTCTGTTCACGTGCCGGCGTCATCGCAAGCCACCAAAGCAGCGCCAGGGTCACCATGCCCCCGAGCAGATGAGCGATGACGACGACCGGTTTGAGCAACAAGGTGACCGTCCACATACCCAGCAAGGCCTGAAAAATAATTATCGGCAATAGCAGAACCGGCAACAACACGGGTTGTTTTTTCTCGTTGCGATTGAGTAACGCCAGTAGCGTCAGCGTCGCCACCAACAGGCCCAGTGCGCCAGCGAAATACCGATGTACCATTTCGATCCAGGCCTTGTCCTGCTCGAGTGGCCGGTCCGGATAGGCCTGTTGTGCTGTCGAGATATCGAAGGCCGTGGCAGGCACGCTGATCCTGCCATAACATCCGGGCCAGTCCGGGCAACCCAGGCCCGCATCCGACAAGCGCGTGTAGGCGCCCAGTACGACGACGACCAAAGCCAAAAACGTTGCCACAAGTGCCAGTTTTTTGAAGCGAATCAATTCAGCACTGGGTCCGCGGTGCCGGTAATATTTTTTTCTTGGCGGGCGTTTCGCCATTTCCTTTGTCTCCGGGCTAACCGATGCTTGACAGGCGCAACAGGCGTTGCAAATCTTTTAGCAGGCTCTTCGCCTCAAATCCTGGCTCGTAGGCCATCACTAAATTTCCCAGGGGGTCCACTATGTATACGCGGTCAAGCCGCAAAGTATCTTCAATACTCAGCCCCTTCCGGTCACGGGCAAAGGCCTGGATAAATTCATCGCCGGCGCTCACCTCGGTAACGACCAGCAGGTCGGGATGATACTCGCTAAGAAAGGCGGGGTCAGGTAACGGAGCCCCTGCAATCAGGAGACGGCGGACGCGCTGGTCGTTTTGTCCCAGCAACAACCGCACCTGGCGTGTGTCATACAGGCTTTTCTGACATTCGATTTCACAAGGACCCTGATTTAGATAAACCAAAATCCACCGGCCATCCATCGGTTCGTCGCCAAGACGCGTTCCATCGACGTCACGCAGCTCGCTGGCCGGCAGTTTTTCGACCGGGTCGAACAGCATTCCACTGGCGACATTGCCGACCGGCCGCCAGCCTGAACCACCGTAGTAGACGAGCGCAGCGGTCAGCAATGGTCCGAGGAAGAGCATACCGACCAGCAGCAGAGTCCTGCGTTTCGGCTTGCCCGCACCGGGCGGATCTGGCTCATTCATTCTTGCGCTCTCCGTGACCAGTATTTCCGGGACAGAACTGTGAAAAGGATCAATACTGCCGCGGCCATGGCGAACCACTGAAAAGCGTAGCCAAGATGCTGCCTGGCGCTCATTACCGTTGGCCTCCATTGCCGGAGGTAGCCATCTGGCTCGCGTCTGTCCAGCAACAAGACAAAATCGAACAAGGGGTAATCGAGCACATCCTCCAGTTCGCTTGCCGTCGGGAAGAGAACCACTCGCGGCCAGCCACGTTGGTCCTTGCTGACGCCGGGTCCTGGTCGAATTCCGACTCTGGGCAGCCGGTCGATTCGGCCCGTCACGTGCCGCAAGCCCGTATCGACTCCCAGCGGCGGCAGATTCTCTCGCGTGCCGGTGAGCGGAATCCAGCCGCGGTTGATCAACAGGGTCCGCTGCTGGTCGGGCAGGTTCAGAGGCGTCAGCACCTGAAAACCCACGCGTCCTCTATTGACCATGTTATCGAGCAGGAATTGATGAGCGCTGTCGTAATGACCGTAAACCTTCCTGTGCTGATAGCGGCTTTTCTCTGCGCTATCATTGCTGGTCAGGCCATGCGGGGTCACCGTCTGCTGCTGTTGCTCGAAACTGGCGAACAAAGCGTCTTTTTCATGTGCGCGTTCCAACTGCCAACGTCCCAGGTTGACAAACAGCAGGAAGAATATGACCGCTGCGGCGGATGGAATAAGCCAGGCGGCCTTAGTATTGTTTTTGTTGGTCACGATATACTGTTGTCCCGCACTTGCCAGTTTGCAGGCTCCCCGAAAATCATCATGCGCATGTTAGCCCTATTGATCCTGCTGGCGATAATTATCAGCCTGGGTTCCGCACTCCGTTACGTCGTCAGCGATGATGGAAAAACGGATCGGGTTGTCAGGATGTTGACCTGGCGTATCGGATTGTCGGTCGGACTGTTTGTCTTGCTCATGGTCGCCTGGTATTTCGGCCTGATCCAACCACACGGCATCATCCCCGATTGAGGCCGGCGCGAGCCGCAAAGAAAAAAAAGGGGCGCCGTGTGGCCACGACGCCCTGATCTGTTGTCCGTCGCCTACAGCCAGTAGACGAAAAAGTACAGGCACAGCCAGACTACATCGACAAAATGCCAATACCATGAGGCTGCCTCGAAGGCGAAATGATTCTGCGGCGTGAAATGGCCGCTCAGTACGCGAAACCAGATCACGGTCAGGAATATCGCACCTACCGTGACATGCATGCCATGGAAGCCGGTCAGTACAAAAAACGTCGAGCCATAAATTCCGGTGCTGAGTTTCAGGTTGAGTTCGCTATAGGCATGCATGTATTCCGCGGCTTGTAGAGAAATAAAGGTAAAACCCAGGATTACCGTCAGCAGCACGCCGAGATTCAGCAGCAGACGGTTGCCGTCCTTCAACGCGTGATGCGCGATCGTAATGGTTACGCTGCTGGTCAGGAGTATTGCGGTGTTGATTGCCGGCAAGCCTGCCGCCGCCATCGATTCATATTCGCCGCCCGCATGGGCCGGCCCGTTGCTCGGCCACATCGCTTCGAAGCCCGGCCAGAGTGTCAGGTTGGTCATGAACTTGGTTCCTTCCCCGCCCAGCCACGGGATCGCCAGTTGCCGGGCATAGAACAAGGCGCCGAAGAACGCAGCGAAAAACATGACTTCGGAGAAAATGAACCACATCATCCCCATACGGAAGGACTTGTCGACCTGGGGGTTATAATAACCGGCCATGCTTTCGGCAATTACATTGCCAAACCAGCCGGCCATCATCGTAATCAATATCGCCAGGCCAAGCAGCGACATCATGCCGCCGAATTCACCGCCATTCAGGTACGAGGCCAACCCACCGAGCATGGCAAACATGGCGACGCTACCAACGATTGGCCAATGGCTGCCATGAGGCACGTAGTACTTATCGTCTGTGTGATCCATTTACACTAATCCCCGATTCAAGTCCCCGATGGATTTTCAGTGACAACACCCGCCAGGTTTTCCATGGCAAAAAATGTATATGACAAAGTGATTCGATCGATATGTTTTGGAAATTCCGGGTCCAGGATGAATACAACCGGCATATCGCGGCTTTCATCGGCGGAAAAACTCTGTAGTTCGAAACAAAAGCACTCCGTCTTTTTGAAGTACTTCGCCACCTGGCCAGGCGCTACGCTGGGCACCGCCTGGCCGACCAAGGGCCGACTGGTCAGATTGCGGGCAATGAAGGTCGCTTCATAAAGCTTGCCCGGGTGGACTCGCATTTCCGCAACCTCGGCGCGGAACTCCCATGGAGCGCCTTGATTGACGGTAGCAACAAATTCAACCACGATTTCGCGGTTCAAATCAGGTGCTTCCAAGACTTCGGCGGCCTGTGCCGCGGTCTTGCCGCCGATGCCGAGGATCTGGCAAAAAACATCGTACAGTGGAACCAGCGCAAATCCAAAACCAAACATGGCTACGACCAGCGCAAACAATTGCGTGGTCAGGCTGAAATGCGCGCCATGTTTTACTTTACTCATCCCGACGATCTAAGCCACATTGAGAAGATATACAAGAAATAAAAGCCAACCGATAACAGGCCCAATATTAGTGCTGCTGTTCGGGTCTTGCGTTTCGAAACGGAGGAATTCATGTTGTGGCCGGCTCACCTCACCTCGGGTGCGGTTTCGAAAGTATGGTGCGGCGCCGGTGAGGGCACGGTCCACTCCAGTCCAATAGGATTATCCCAGACCTGGCGGTCGGCCTTTTCACCGCCCTTGACGGCCTGGTAAACAATGTAGACGAACAACAACTGGGAAAGCCCGAAACCGAATGCGCCGATCGAAGACATCATATTGAAGTCGGCGAACTGGGTAGAGTAGTCCGGGATTCGTCTCGGCATACCGGCAAGACCCAGAAAATGTTGCGGGAAGAAGGTGATGTTGACGAATATCGCCGACAACCAGAAATGAATCTTGCCGAGCTTTTCATCGACCATATGGCCGGTCCACTTGGGCAGCCAGTAGTATACGGCCGCCATGATGGCGAACACCGATCCCGGTACCAGCACATAGTGGAAGTGCGCCACCACGAAATAGGTGTCGTGATACTGGAAATCCACCGGTGTAATTGCCAGCATCAGGCCGGAAAAACCGCCGATCGTAAACAGGAACACGAAAGCCAGGGAAAACAGCATTGGCGTTTCGAAGGTCATCGACCCTCGCCACATCGTTGCTATCCAGTTACAGACTTTGATTCCGGTCGGAACCGCAATCAGCATTGTGGAGAACATGAAAAATAGTTCGCCGGCTAATGGCATGCCAACCGTGAACATGTGATGCGCCCAGACGATAAATGACAGGAAGGCGATGCTGGCGGTCGCGAAAACCATCGAGTTGTAGCCAAACAATGGTTTACGGGCAAAGGTCGGGATAATTTCCGACACGATGCCAAACGCGGGCAGGATCATGATGTATACCTCGGGATGCCCGAAGAACCAGAAAATGTGCTGGAACATCACCGGGTCGCCACCACCCGCGGCATTGAAGAAATGGGCGCCGAAGAACTGGTCGAACAGCAACATGGTTACCGCGCCCGCAAAAACCGGCATCGCAGCCAGCAACAGGAAGGCAGTAATAAACCAGGTCCAGACGAACAAAGGCATCTTCAGCAGCGTCATCTGCGGCGCACGCATATTCATGATGGTCACAATAATATTGATCGCGCCCATAATTGAGGACGCACCAAGGATGTGAACGGCGAAAACCATGTATGGGAACGCGTCACCGGTCTGCATGACCAGTGGCGGGTACATGGTCCAGCCAGCCGCAGGCGCACCGCCGGGCATAAACAACGTTCCCAACAGGAATGAAAAGCCGACCGGGAGCAACCAAAAGCTCCAGTTGTTCATTCTCGGCAGCGCCATGTCGGGGGCGCCTACCATCAGCGGTATCATCCAGTTGGCCAAACCTACGAAAGCCGGCATTACCGCGCCGAATACCATAACGAGCGCATGCATGGTCGTCATCTGATTAAAGAACGCGGGATCAACAAACTGCAGGCCAGGCTGGAACAGTTCGGCCCGGACGATCATGATCATCATTCCACCGATAAAAAACATCAGCAGAGAAAACACCAGGTACATCGTACCGATATCTTTGTGATTGGTTGAAAACAGCCAGCGTTTGATCCCGCTCGGCGCACCGTTATGACCGTGATCGTCGGCGTGATGCTGATCGGCCGTGGCTTCGTACTCAGAACCCATACTGTTCTCCATTGGTCTTATCTTGCTGCCGCAATGTCTGAAGGCTGCACGGTATCACCGCTGTTCAAACCCCAGGCGTTGCGTTCATAGCTAAGGATAGCCGCCAGCTCGGCATCACTAAGTAGCGAGGAAAAACCGATCATGGCTGTGCCGGGCCGTCCGTTCACAACCACATCAATATGCTTTGCCACCGGGCCATTGACCAAGGCGCTGTCAACCAGGCTCGGGAACGTCGGGGGCAGCCCCTGGCCATTGGCCTGGTGACATGCGCTGCAACTAATGTTGTACAGTTCCTCACCGCTCAATTCCTCTGCTGCCGCCAGTATTTCCGGACCCGCGTCAGACGTCGATTCAACCATGGCAACGTTTTGGCCAGCGGTCCTGGCATCGATCCAGGCTGTGTAATCATCCTTACTCATTACATCGACAACGATAGGCATAAAACCGTGACCCCTTCCGCAGAGTTCTGCGCACTGCCCGCGATAGGTGCCTGTTTCATTGGCCTTGAACCACATTTCGTTTATGAAACCCGGGACGGCGTCTTTCTTAATGGCGAAGCTCGGCACCCACCAGGAATGGATCACATCGTTCGCTGTGACCAGCAGGCGAATCTTGGTATCGACGGGAACAACCAGTGGGTTATCCACTTCCAGCAAATAGTTTTCGACCGAGAAAGGATCTATTCCGGAGTTGACCTGACGAGCTATGTTGCTCGATCGGGCAAGCGTGCTGAAGAAATCGACTTCCGTCCCCAGGTACGCGTAATGCCATTTCCATTGATAGCCAGTGATCTTGATCGTCATTTCGGAGTCACGAAAATCTTCCATGACAACCAGGGTCTTCGCTGCCGGTATGGCCATCCAGACCAGGATAATGACGGGGATAATCGTCCAGATCAGCTCTGCTTTCGGGCTGTGCGAGAAACTCGCCGGCTCGGCTCCACGCGAGCGCCGGTGCAGGATAATGGATACGATCATCGTGCCAAACACGAAGATGGCGATAACAACGCACACCCACAGGATCAGCATATGTAGCTCATAGACGGCCTGACTGGTGTCGGTAATGCCGCGTCTGAGGTTGAACACCATGTCGGCAAAAGCCGTCGGCGCGATGATCATCAGAGTAAGAAGCGTCGTAATTTTTCCGACCAAGCGGAATCCAGAACTGCCGGTCATTAATCCCAACTCCCTATGTTTCTGATTTTGGCGCCGAGGTATTCACGGGGACTCACTCCCGGTTTGGATCGTCAGAACCCGCGCCGCGGATTTGCTTGATTTATAGGTCGGGAGCCGCTTTTGACCAGGGCGCGCTAATGCTACTTGATGCCTATTTTGGGTGCAAGAACCCGCCGCTCGCGGCGACCGCATTGATGGCATGCAGGCGATCGGGTCTGCTTATCAGCGGCTGATTTTTTCTGCCGCCGGATGCAGCTGCCTGGCCAATTTTTGCGGGTCCAGGCGGGGCTGCCAGCGTATTATCGCGAGGCAATCCGCCGGTATTTTTTTCTCCAGCGTGTGCACAGTGGGATCCAGTTCGGTCATCGCACCGTCATGCTCATTGCCGATCCAGCCGGCGATTCGGAGCCCTTTCTGCTTCAGTGATTCAACGCTCAAAGCGGTGTGACTGAGGCAGCCGTTACACAGGCCAACGATCAGCAGGACCGGAAAACCGATCGCCAGAGCCAGATCCGCCGCCGTGTCCTTGCCGGTGATCGGAGTCTGTATGCCTCCGGGTCCTTCTATCAACAGCCAGTCGGCTCTCCCGGAAAGGCTGATCGCCTGGGCTGCTAATTCGTCGGTGGTGAGGTCGATCTGGTTCTGCATGGCTGAGATGATCGGTTCGGCAGTCGTCTCGAGCGCCACGGGATTGACTTCCCGGTAGCTCGCGTCCTGGTTCATCGCCGAGATCAAATTTTCCGCGTCCTCGCTCCGCAGACCATCCGAAGTCTGCCAGCAACCCGTCGCGACCGGTTTCATCGCCAGCGTCGTATACCCTGCGGCACCCAATGCCTGGAGCAGGGCGCTGGTAATCAGGGTCTTACCGACACCGATATCCGTTCCGGTAATAAACAGTCCTCGACTCATCGTATTCAGTCCTTTGTGCGCAGACCGATGCCACTCGCGGGAATTCGGAACTCACCCGGGCCAGCCGGCCGCGCTCTTTTTTCGATCGGCCCCCAGGCGTGCCCGTAGACCACTTCATAAGTGGCGGGGAGTTTTCCGTGGTGCCGAAAACGCTCGTAGGCATCTGCCAATGCACGGACATTCTGCCCGCTGGCAAGCTTCGCCATTGTGCCCTGGATCACGTTTTGCGCACCGGTGTCGATCAGGTCGTCCAGCAATTTTCGTACGCTGCGGTAGGTCAGCGTAAAATGCTCCGCGTCCATGACGGGCTCCGCCAGGCCGCTGTGGACCAGCGCGTCGCCGATGTTGTGCATATCGGGAAAATCCAGGACGCGCCGGTCGGTGTCTGTTTCCGACCAGGCCGCACGCAGCTCATACAAGGTATCCGGACCATAACAGCTGAAGCCGACCAGGCCGCGAGGCTTCAGCACACGATAGAATTCGCCGAACACCCGGTCGATATCGGCCACCCAGGGCAAGGCCAGGCTGCAAAACACCAGGTCGACGCTGTCGTCGGGCAACGGCAGCCTTCCCAGGTCGGCACAGACCGCATGCTGGCCGTCGACCGGTGGCGGGGCGGCGGCGACCATCTGCTCGGCAAAATCGACGGCAAGGATGCGACTCGCAGGATAGCGGCGCCTGAGATTCGGGATCGCCCTGCAGGTACCCGCGCCGGCGTCCAGAATCAGTTCAGGTTCCAGGCGCACCAGGTCCAGCCTTTGCAGCAGGCGTTCCATGACTTCGAGTTCGAGTACAGCCGACCGGTCATAGCTTTCGGCGGACCGGTTGAAAGCCTGCCTGACCCGGGCTGCATCCGGATGGAAAATCCGGTCGTGGCGGCTGTTCATCATTACTGGTAAGTGGCATTTGGCATGGTCTGTCCATTATTCACCGTTCACGGCCCGTGTTTCTACACTTGCGTG
>JAPUGL010000183.1 GCA_027292775.1 Gammaproteobacteria bacterium
TCGGTGTAACGAACCTTGACCAGCGAATCCATCAAATTCACTTTGTGTTGCCACAACTCTTTAGACTCTCCGGAAGTCAGCGCCGTATCGGGCTGATTCAACGTGTAATTCACCATCGCCAGGCTGTTTTGCAGGCTTGCGATCGTACTGTCGGTTCCAGCGCGGACAACATCCGGCCTTCCGGGCAAGCTCTGCCACAGCATGCGAAGTCGACGCGAGCGATTTCTCAAGGCATCGACTTCTTCTATATCGCCGGTGGCGGACGAAGCCAGGGTATGGCTCGCAACTTCGGACCCCGATGAAGCAACGTCGGCCGAATCGGCGACTCGACTTTCAATTGAGTCGCGACCGCTGAGGTTTCCTGCCAGCCAGACCATCACCAGCAATGATGCGGCTATACCCCAGGCCAGCGGTTGCCGCCACGACGGCCCTGATCTCGATGGAATCTGCACAATTGTTTGCCAACGGCCATCGGGCGGATCTATTTCCGGCAGAGATCGCATGGTCTCGCGCAGATTCTTCAGACGAGACAGCTCTGCACTACAGACGTCACAGCTGTCAACGTGCACCCTGAGCTCAGGATCACCGGCCTGGCCGTCCTGACGCCGCGCGTCCCGTAGATCTAGTAGCTGTTCGATACTTGCATGCATGATTCCACCTCAGCGGTATCCGTCATCATCCTGCGCAATTTCTCGTGCCCGCGAGACAACCGCGACTTGGAAAAACTGGCGGTCTTGCCCATCATTGTTGCTATCTCCTGGTGCGTATAACCCTCCACGTCGTACAACCAGATCACCGCACGAGTGACCGGCGACAGTTGCGCCAGGTGGCGCTCTAGCTCCGCGCTTTCCACGGCCCGTAACCCATCTCCCATGGCGATGCGGTCCTCCACCTGACCTTCCTGTTCGGCATCCAGCGGTGTCGCCAGCCGGTGCCAGGCCGAACGGAGCACCATCAGCGACTTGTTGGCAGCGATCCGCCTGATCCAGGCTCCGACCGGCGCATCGCCGCGGAAGCTGTCGATCTTGCGAATCACTTCGACAAACGTGTCCTGCATCACCTCCTCAGCCTGGTGCGGATCACGTAATATCCGGATCGCGAGGTTATAGACCGGTTTCGCGTAGGCCCTATAGACCAGCTCGTGTGCCTTCAGGTCACCGCGCTGGGCCCGGCTTACAATGGCCGGGTCAATACTGGCTTGCAGGAATGTCGACATTTCGCCTTCTCTGATGTTTCTATGGTGTGTGGGGTCGCAGGAAAATGAAAAAAATCAGGGCTATCTGTCCCGCCATGCTACACTTGCGCCCGTTTTTCTTCCCCAACTTGCAGCCCGGATACGCCGAAGTGGTGGAATTGGTAGACACGCAGCACTCAAAATGCTGTGCCTTCGGGCGTGTCGGTTCGAGTCCGACCTTCGGCACCATCCCCCAGTCTTTATGCCGGCCCTCAGGTTATGGCATCACCACGGCGGATGGCCGCTGAAAACCGACCTCGCTAATGCCTGGGGCGCGGGTTTCTGCTAGCCTCAACGCATTGAAACCGAGTCCCGGAGTACCTTTACTGGTGTCATGAACGATCTGTTCGCAGAATTGAAAAGACGAAACGTCATCAAGGTGGTGACGGCGTACCTGATTGCCAGCTGGATCACGCTGCAGATGGCCGATGTCGTGCGCGAGCCGCTGGGCATGCCTGACTGGGTATTTCAGTCAATTCTGATCACTTTGGGCATCGGGTTTGTGCTAACCGTCGCGCTGGCCTGGATATTCAAGTTTACGCCGGAAGGTATCAAGAGAACGTCCGTCGCCGGCGATTTTGCTGCCGAGGGTTTCTCTACCGGGCGAAAGACAGACTTCGTTATTATCGCCCTGCTCGCGATCGCGCTGATCGGGTATGTCACCAAGGACACTTTGTTTGACCCACAGCAAGAAGCGGTCGATGCGGATGCCGTGAAAAGCATCGCGGTCCTGCCCTTCGTCAGCATGAGTTCGGATATCGAGAACGAATATTTTTCCGATGGGCTATCCGAAGAACTGCTCAACCTGCTGGCCAATATTAAAGACCTGAAAGTCGCCGGCCGGACTTCGTCTTTTTATTACAAGGGGCGGGATATCGATCTGCGGGAGATCGGCAGCCAGCTCAATGTCAATCATGTGCTCGAAGGCAGCGTAAGGAAATCCGGGAATCAGGTGCGTATTACCGCCCAGTTGATCAGTGTGGCGGATGGATATCATCTTTGGTCGGAGGTCTACGACCGGCAACTCGACGATATATTCAAAATCCAGGAAGAAATCGCGCGTGCGGTGACCGCCGCGTTGAAAGTGACGCTGCTTGGCGAGGAGGACCAGGCGCTGGCGATGGAACAGGAACTCAATCCGGAAGCGCACAGCATGTACCTGATCGCCCGCAGCCGCCAACGGGAGCGCGGCAAGGACAACCTGCTCCAGGCGATGCAGTTTTTCGAGAAAATTATCGAGGACTTTCCGGATTTCTCGCCGGCCTATTCCGGCCTGTCCGATTCGATCCTGTTGCTGTCAAACAATCATTTTTATATGACATTTGAAGAAGCCCGGGAAATGGCTACCCCGCATATTGAAAAAGCGCTGCAACTCGCGCCCTTGTCTTCGGATGCCTGGGCGTCCAAGGGTTTCCTCGATCAGGAAATATTCGAAAATAACGGTGACAGCGAGTATCTGGCATCGGCCGAGGCCGCCTATCTGAAGGCACACGAGCTGGACCCGAAGAATGCGCAAGCCCTGTATTGGTATGGCATCCTGATGGACGACATCGGCAACTACAAGGCCGCGATCGAGCTGTTCAATCGATCACTGGAACTGGACCCCCTGGCACGCATTCCACGTTATCGCCTGGCATTGGACTACCAGCAAC
>JAPUGL010000184.1 GCA_027292775.1 Gammaproteobacteria bacterium
GTCAACTCCGTTTCCAGTTCCCGCGCAATCTGCTCGGCGACATCACTTTGGATAGCAAACAGATTGCTGACGCTCAAAGGGCGATCATAGTTTTGCGCCCATAAGTGATTGTCATTATCGGCATCAATCAACTGGACAGTAATGCGCACCCGATCATCGGAGTGTCGAACACTGCCTTCAATAATCAGTTTTACCCCAAGTTCACGGGCAATCTCGCGTAGATTTTTCGCGGCGTTACGATACGGGAGCACAGACGTTCGGGATGTGACATTGAGAATATCGATCTTCGACAAACGACCGATGATCTCATCGTGGATGCCATCGCTGAAGTACGCCTGGTCGCCAGCGGCACTCAAATCCTCGAATGGCAGCACCGCAAGGGACCAGGGGGTATCCGATCCGGGTTCAACATCCTTCTCGCCAGCCCGGTCAAACCACATTGCGGCAGCCCCGATCGCCAGCAATCCCAGAACAACCATTGCCGCTGACCTCAAGCGCAGTGAATGTTTCTGTTCCAGCACCGCAGCACTAACCGGTGCGATGAGGCGATAGCCCACACCTCGAATCACCTCTATGTATTCCGGCTTCTCGCTGCTGTCCCCCAGTGCCTGGCGCAGTAGGCTGACGCGTTGCTTCACGGTTTCATCACCGACCACAACGTTCCCCCAGATTTCATTGAGCAATTGATCTGTCGTTACTATTCCCGGCGCATGCCGAACAAGCGATAGCAGCAACTCGTATGAGAGTTTCGGCAGGCGAATACTTTCCGTGCCACGACTAAGGAGCCGCTGGCGTGGATCCAGGAGCAGATCGCCGATCCGGGTCGTATCGGGCTGGTGGCGATCAACCTCCGCCTCCCGCTTGATCCCCTCCGATGTCAGTTCATATGCCCAGGCGAAAAACAGGGCCAGCGGGAACCCCAGGATAATCACGGTCGTAAATACCTTCATGACCCAGGCGGGCGCCTCGAAGGTATCGAACAGCAAGTCGCCGATCTCCGCCAGAAACCAGCCGACGAGCGCATAAGCGATTGCCACGCGGAAAACGTTGCGGCGCTTTAGTTCCTGAAAAAACGACACTTGCCGGATTCTCCCACCCTGCGACTCATTTGCAGTTCGTCAGATAACATTCAATGAACTCATTTACGACTGTAAGTCATTGTTTCATATAGAGCAAATCAGCTGTCCGGATATTTCTTTACCGAATCTTTACCAAACATTCTATCGATCTTCAGGTCCTTTTCGCCACCGGCCTCTATCTTAGGCCGCGAGTATCGGCAGTAGTTGACCGATAACGAATTAATTTTATGAGAGGTACCTCAAGTGAAAACTTCGATAAATCCGCTGCCTGTGCTCGCGGCATTGATTATAGGCGCGTTGCCGGCTGTCGCGGCGGCGGATGGGCATTGGTATATTGGCGGCGCCATCGGCACGGCAAATATCGATGAAATGGTCTCCGGCTTTCAATTCGACTCGGACAGCACCAGTTACAGGTTATACGGTGGCCGTCAATTCAACGATTATTTCGCATTGGAAGCGGGCTATCTTGACCTTGGCAGCTTCAATGAACAAGTACTGGTGGGCGGAAATGTCGTTCCAGTGTCTGCCGATGCCGACGGCTTTACCTTTGCGGCTGTGGGCAGCATTCCTGCGGGAGAGAGGTTTAGCCTGCATGCGACGATTGGTTCGTTTTTCTGGGATGGCGCGAACGCGATCGCCGGAATAAACAGTAATGTCAGCGACTCGAACATGTTTTTTGGCGCTGGCCTGAGCTATTCGCTGACCCCGAATATGTCATTGCGAGGTGATGCCGTCCGTTATGAACTCGATGGCGTGGATTCCAGCGTCTATACCGTAGGATTCCAGGTAGATTTCAAATAGCACGGGCCTTTCCCGATTCCGGGCGACGTCTGTTTACACAGCGTAACTTCGTCGCCCGGTTTCCCTCGCACATCGGGCACGACGCTTATCCATCTGATCCCGGAATCGGTTTCGATTCGATTTCAGTGGGTGTTTTGAAGTTGGACTACTCGTCTCGTTTTTTTGCCTTGCGATCCTCTGCCAACTTCTCTACATCTGCCTTGCTTGCGGCCGCTTCGATATCGCGAATACGGCAAGACTCCAAACCCCTGCCTATGTCACGGTAGATAACCTCGCCAAAACTGTCGGAACACACTCTCGTGAACTTATCCCTGACAGCGATCGTCTGAGCGCTTCTCAGTCCGAAGCAAGCGCGATCCATCGTGAAAAGAAAATGCCTCTGTTTGCCCAGGGCCTTGACATATAGGTACTGGTCGTCAATTGCGTCAAATGAGCTGATGTTTCGGACGCTTACACAAACCGTTGCGGCCTTTTCCTGAGACTCTTCAGCCACCTTCTCCGATGAGGCAGCGCAGCCACTCAACGCCAGAATCGAGACAAAAAGAATCAATTGCGATAGTTTCATAACGCACCTCCTATTATCATTAACGTCTATGTGGCCAATTGGTGCACACGCTCAACTATTTTTAGAGGAGCCTGGTGATGAGTATACAAGCGATTTTTCTCCTGCAATTCATGTTCAGTCTTTTAATGCTGGGTTTGCTCGCAAAGTGGGTGCTGACGCCCTGGCTGGCAAAACAGTCTCAACGCGAAGCATTATTCTGGCTCACGCTACCGCATGCGTTTCGCTACATTGGCATGGTCTTTCTTGTACCGGGCGTCGTGGCGCAACCTCTCCCGGACAATTTCGCGATTCCCGCAGCGTATGGAGATTTGTCGGCGGCCGTCCTCGCGCTTTTGGCGCTTGTCTTGCTCCGAACCGGATCGAAAGGCGCAATCATGGCGGTGTGGATATTCAATGTTGTTGGCACGATCGACCTGCTCAATGCGTTGCGGCATGTGGACGTAGCTCCGAAATTCGGAGCAGCCTGGTATATACCAACACTATTGGTGCCAGTACTTCTGGTGACGCATTTCATGATTTTTGTCCGGCTGCTCAAACCCGGGAAAACCCCAGAAAACTCAACTCTGGTATAAGAACCAGAGTGCGGTTCCTGAATGTCTGCTAACAATCCAAAGCGGATATTGGTGGCGAGCTACCGATCTACGATCCAGCTACTATACTTAGGTCGTTAGCAACGCCAATCCAGCCGCTCGATATCAGAAAAATTCGAATCCCGCCGCGATTGACGATTCCGCAACAGGTCTGCTAGCGAAATCGATAATGAAGGAGGACTGGAAATGTTCGACAAATTAGACTCTCTAAAACCACATGCACACTGGTTATTGCGTTTTGGTCTCGCCGGGGTGTTTATTTTCCACGGCATGGGCAAAGTTATGAATATCGGAGGTTTCGCCGAAATGATGGGTCTTCCGACCTCACTCGCCGGACTCGTGACTCTCGCCGAGTTAGCGGGAGGCGTTGGGATTATTGTAGGTGCTTTCACAAATGACTTGATCACGCGTCTGGCAGGGCTTGCTGTCGCGCCCGTCATGCTCGGTGCCATATTCATGGTCCATTGGGGTCGATGGAATTTTATGCCCGGCGAAGGGTTTCCCGCGGGCGGGATGGAATTTCAAGTGGTGTTGCTCTGTTCGGCTCTCTATTTTCTCGTGATGGGAAATGCCGGCTTGAACCGAGCGAGCTGAAAAAACAGTCAGTTCATCATAGGAGTGATCGCTTTTGGCTGCGAAGCGACATGTCCGAATCCACCCAGGGCAGCCTTTTGACAAAAGCTGTGCTGTGTTCAGAGTTTCGCGTGTGGAAGGAGCATTTCGATATTCTCCACACAGAAATCCTTGAACAGACGAACCAGGCGAGAGAGATTCAGACGCGC
>JAPUGL010000185.1 GCA_027292775.1 Gammaproteobacteria bacterium
GCGCCAGCTCCAGAACGAATCCTTGACGGACTCTTCAGGTTGCGCCGCTTCGGCATGACCACACAACGCCCGCTGAAATATGTGGCTATGTGCGTACTGCAGTCCCGGTACCGCAAAAAACCCATCGCTGGGCCGATCGCCGGCATCTTCGATCGCACTGATTCGGCCATCTTCATCGATCGACAGGCTCTGCCGCGTAAGTGTTCCGGCGGGGGTCAGTATATGGTCAAATGTCAGCCGGTTTCTTTCCACTTTCTGTCTGTCCGAGAATCGTGTACGACCTGATAATCAACAACGCGCGATTGTACCCTATGAACGGCGACGCCAGCCCGGCACGTCAGGCCTGTCTGGCGGTCAGCGGCGGCCGGATCGCCGCGATCGGCGAAACGGGAGAGGCACGGGAAACCGTCGATGCCAACGGCGCCTGCCTTCTGCCCGGCTTCATCGACTGCCATACCCATGCGGTTTACGCCGGCGATCGGTCGGACGAGCACGCCGCCCGCCTCGGTGGCGCCAGTTACGAAGAGATCGCGCGCGGCGGCGGCGGCATCCTGACAACGGTGCGGGCGGTGGCCGACGCCAGCGAACGGCAACTGATCGACGGTGCCCGACCCCGTCTTGCCACGTTGCTGGCTGAAGGCGTAACCACGATCGAGATCAAAAGCGGTTACGGTCTGGATCTCGCGAACGAATTAAAAATGCTGCGGACGATTCGTGAGCTCGGAGCGACTCTGCCGATGAATGTCGTCTCAACCTTTCTCGGCGCACACACGATTCCCGGCAACCACAGCCATGAATCGTATATGGACCTGGTGGTCGATGAAATGCTGCCCGCGGTCGCTGCCGAAGACCTGGCCGATGCAGTGGATATATTCGTCGAAAATATCGCTTTTACGATTGCCGACATGGAGAGGCTTTTCGCTGCCGCAACCGGCCACGGGCTGAAGCTGCGCGCCCACACGGAACAGTTATCGAACATGGGTGGCGGCGCGCGCGCGGCGGAATTGGGCGCGTCGTCCTGCGATCATCTCGAGCATCTCGATGAGGATGGGGTACGGGCGATGGCGAGCGCCGGAAGCGTCGCGGTGCTTTTGCCCGGGGCATTTTATTTCCTCGGCGAAACCCGGCTACCGCCGGTCGCCGAACTGAGAAAACACCAGGTACCGATCGCGGTAGCCAGCGATTTGAACCCGGGTTCTTCGCCGATCAACAGCCTGCTCGCCTGTCTGCACATGGCGGCGACGCTGTTCCGGCTGACCCCTGGAGAGGCCCTGCTCGGGGTTACCCGCTATGCCGCGCAGGCGCTGGGGCTGGATAACGAGATCGGCAGTTTGGAGGTGGGCAAGCGGGCGGATTTTTGCCTGTGGGAAATCAGCGCACCCGAATTATTGTGCTATCAACTCGGTGGATTGCGACCGTTGGCAGTGTATAAGGATGGTCAACGGGTAATCCACGAACAAATTTTTATGGATAATCTCAATGGCTGATGAGCAACTCATTCTCGATGGCCGGTCACTGACGCTACGGCAGGTCGCCGACTACGGCTCGCAGAAGCCCGAATGCAGGCTTAGCGATGCGGCACGCAAGCAGATGGCCAAGAGCGTCTCCACGATCAACGAAGTCCTTGCGAGCGGCACGGTCTGTTATGGAGTCAACACCGGCTTTGGCGCTTTTGCGAACCGGCAGATCTCCGCCGAGCAGACAACGGCGCTGCAATACAACCTGGTTCGCAGTCATTGTGCAGGCACGGGAGAGCCGCTGCCGGATGACATCGTACGCCGCATCATGTTGTTAAAGGCGAATAGTCTCGCAATCGGTTTTTCGGGTATCCGCGACGAAGTCGTCGATACCCTGTTGGCCCTGCTCAATGCCGATGTACTGCCGCTTATCCCGGCGCAGGGTTCGGTCGGGGCGTCCGGCGACCTCGCACCGCTGGCGCATATGGCGCTGGCGCTGATCGGCGAGGGCGAAGCCAGGCATGACGGCCGCCTTTTGAAAGGCCCGGCCGTGCTGGAAGCGGCCGGATGTCGGCCCGTAACGCTGCAGGCCAAGGACGGCCTGGCCTTGCTCAATGGCACACAGATCAGCGCCGCGTTGGCGATGGAAGGCCTGTTCCGGGCCGACCGGCTGTTGAAGACCGCGCTCGTCGCCGGTGCGCTCAGCGTCGAGGCGCTCGCGGGCAGTCACCGGCCGTTCGACGAACGAATCCATGAAGCGCGCAACCTGGACGGTCAGCAACGGGTGGCGAGCGCTATTCGCAGCCTGCTCGGCGACAGCGAAATCAACGACAGCCACGCAGATTGCGACCGCGTGCAGGACCCCTACTCGATTCGTTGCATGCCGCAGGTCATGGGCGCCGTGGCCGATACATTGAAACATGCGACCCAAACGCTGGCTGGCGAATGCAACAGTGTTTCCGACAACCCGCTGATCTTCGACGATGAGGTCCTGTCCGGCGGAAATTTCCACGCCGAGCCGATCGGCTTCGTCAGCGATTTCATGGCGATCGCGCTGACCGAGGTGGGCACCATCAGCGAACGTCGCATCGATCTGCTATTACGCAGTGTCAATCCCGATCTGAGCATGTTCCTGACCGGCGAACCCGGGTTGGAATCCGGTTTCATGATAGCCCACGTCACTGCCGCGGCCCTGGCTTCGGAGAACAAGACGCTGGCGCACCCGGCCAGCATCGACAGCATTCCCACATCTGCAGGCCAGGAGGACCATGTCAGCATGGCGCCCTGGGCGGGACGCAAACTGCTGAGCATCACCGATAATCTGGCCGCAATTCTGGCCATCGAATTATTGTCCGCAACATCGGCACTCGACCAGTTGCGCCCGCTGAAATCGACCGCGGCGCTTGAGAAAGTCCATGCCGCCATCCGCGCCCGGATCCCAGCTTCATCGGCGGACCGCCGGCTCGACCAGGATATTGCCGCCATTTCGCAAGCTATCCTGGATGGACAGGTCGCCGCCCTGTTGCCCGAACAGGATGGCTTCGGGTATTAACCCGTATGTCACCAAGGTGTAGCCGATGGCGCTGGAAATGAAAACCGAATGCGAACGATGCGGCCAGACCCTGGATCACGATAGCGAAGCCTGGATCTGCAGTTACGAATGCACTTTTTGTTCTCCGTGTTCGGCCGAAATGCATAATTTCTGTCCAAATTGTGGAGGCAACCTGCAGCGACGCCCTCTTCGCTCACCGGAAACGGTCTGAAGTCAGCCGCGGCCTCCTTCACAAAAACCGGCGTAAGCCAATGATTGCTAACAATTTAACTTAATCTGGAAAGATGCCCCGCCGGCCTTGATGGGATAGACTGATTGGATAACCAGAAACGCGATAGCGCAGCCCTTTCAGGCCGTTTCCAACAGATACAAAGAGCCTTGGGACACCGATGTGAGCATTGAGATCAACCAGAATGGATCGCTGAAAAACACCCGCGAGCAGCACCTCGCGGTGAAGTGCCCTCATTGCGATGTCCTGTCGCATATCACGACCGTATCGACACCGGATTTCGACAAGCTGATTCGTTTCAAACCCAGTCAGGTCGGCCTGGTCTATCGTTGCGATTCTTGTAACTCACCGGTGTTTCTCAAACACGCGGTCAAAAGCTATCACAGAGATCATGTCAGCCTTTCTTCTCACTACATCGAGATCGAGCGGCCGCGGGAAAAATTCAGTTACACCTATTTGCCCGAAGAAATAGAAGAACTGTTTCGCGAAGCGTTGACCTGTTACTCGAACAACTGCTTTACCGCGTTTGCGGTCATGTGTCAGAAAACGGCACAGGCTGTTTTTGCCGACCTGGGCAGCATGCAACGTCTGCACCTGTTCGACCAGTTTACCGAAGCCCGCGACATGGCGAATATAGACGAAAGCACTTTCGTGTTATCGAAGAATATTGTTTTCGATACCGATACAAAAATTCGCCTGATTCGTGCGACGGAGGCGGCGGTGTTGATGGAATTGATGAAGGATCTGCTTTACCAAGCCTATGTGCGCAAGGGAAAGCTACAGCAAGCGGTAATGATGCGTCAGTTTTTTATTGCGGGCGATGAAAACAAGGACACGGTCGATGACAAGGAAGCGGACACAGTTATCCTGCCGCAACAGGAAACCTAGCCAGAATATACGAACCTCAGCCACATCCAGACCAGCACGAACATACTCAAGGTGTACACGCCGAAGCGGTGAACGATCCGGTTATAAGTCGATTGGATCAAGCTGTGCACCGTTCGCAGGCCGACATAGGCCCAGGCGAGGTTTAAATACATCGCATCGACCTTGCCCGATACAAAAAGCACGACGCAAAGCAGGTAAAAAAGCACCGGCATTTCGAACAGATTTTTCAGGTTGTCAGATGGGCCGGCAACCGGCGCGAGCGCTTTCTCGCCTGCACCTTTGTTTTTCAATATCTCCGGGTCGAGTTTCTGTTCTCGAATGAAACCGATGCGCGTGTAATACATGAATACGCAAACCAAGAAGGTCAGGAAAACCAACGCCGCCATCGGATCAAAAATTTGTTGTTGCTCCATCCGTTTCCCCTTGACGAATCAGCTATCGATCATCGGCAGATCGAGACCACGCTGCTTCGCGACTTCGATCGCTTTTTCATAACCGGCGTCGGCGTGCCGCATGACGCCAGTCCCCGGGTCATTGACGAGCACCCGCGTCAGCGCTTTTTCGGCACGTTCGCTACCATCGGCAACAACGACCACGCCGGCATGCAAAGAGTAGCCCATGCCGACTCCGCCTCCGTGATGGAAGCTGACCCAGGAGGCGCCGCTCGCTGTGTTGAGCAAGGCGTTTAGCACGGGCCAATCGGCGATCGCATCCGAGCCATCCTTCATGTCCTCGGTCTCACGGTTTGGCGATGCGACCGACCCGCCATCGAGGTGATCGCGACCGATGACTATCGGCGCATGCAATTCCCCGTTACGTACCATTTCATTGATCGCGAGTCCGAGTTTGTGCCGTTCCTGGTAACCCAGCCAGCATATCCGGCACGGCAAACCCTGGAACTGAATACGTTCGCGCGCGTGATCCAGCCACCGGTGCAACTCTTTCTTTTCGGGGAACAGTTCCCTGGCCTTTGCATCGGTCTTGTAAATGTCCTCCGGCTCACCGGACAATGCCGCCCAGCGGAACGGGCCCATGCCCTCGCAGAACAACGGCCGCACATACAAGGGTACAAAGCCCTTGATATCGAAGGCGTTTTCGACTCCGGCGTCCCGTGCCATCGCGCGAATGTTGTTGCCATAGTCGAAAGTCGGGATGCCCTTCTCATGGAAGCCCAGCATCGCGCGCACTTGCACCGCCATCGAATCCTTGGCCAGCCGGACATATTCCTGCGGATCCTCGGCGCGCAACTGCGCCGCCTTTTCGAGACTATATCCTTGTGGTATGTAGCCATTGAGCGGGTCGTGGGCCGAGGTCTGATCGGTAACCAGATCGGGCAGCTCCTCGCCGGCGAGGATCTGGGGGAAAATATCCGCGGCGTTGCCGAGCAGGCCAACCGAGATCACTTGATCGTCGGCAATGGCCTGTTTGATCATGCGTATTGCGTCTTCCAGCGTGTCGGCACTGTGGTCGAGATAAGCTGTATCCAGACGTTTTCGGATGCGCTCGGCGTCCACTTCCACGGCGAGGCAACAGACACCGGCAAAAACCGAGGCCAGCGGTTGCGCGCCACCCATCCCACCCAGACCGCCGGTCAATAGCCAGCGCCCGCTGGGGTCACCACCATAATGCTGGCGCACCGCTTCGACTAAGGTCTCGTAAGTGCCTTGCACGATGCCCTGCGAGCCGATGTATATCCACGAACCGGCGGTCATCTGACCGAACATCATCAGGCCCTTCTTGTCGAGTTCAAAAAAATGATCCCAGTTGGCCCACTCGCCAACCAGGTTGGAATTGGCGATCAGGACTCTGGGTGCGCTCTCGCTGGTTTTGAATACACCGACCGGTTTGCCCGACTGAATCAGCAAGGTCTCGTCGTTTTCGAGCCGCTTCAGGCTTTCTACGATCGCATCGAAGCATTCCCAATTTCTGGCGGCACGCCCAATACCGCCATAGACAACGAGCTCCTGTGGATTTTCGGCGACCGCAGGATCCAGGTTGTTGTACAGCATGCGCAACGCGGCTTCCTGCACCCATCCCTTGCAACTTTTTTCAGGCCCGGTCGGCGCGTGTAACTCGACATCGCGAAAACGGGTAAATGATCTGGTCTCACTCATTGGACACCTGCTAAGAATTGTTTAATCAGTCTACCCATTTTCTGGCGTTGCGATACATGCGCATCCAGGGCCCGTCCTCGCCCCAGTGATCCGGCGCCCAGGAATGCTGGACCGTGCGGCTGATGCGCTCAGGATGCGGCATCGTAATCGTAATCCGGCCATCGCGGTTACACAGCCCGGCGATACCGTTCGGCGAACCATTCGGATTGTGTGGGTATATTTCGCTTGGCTCGCCATAGGAATCGACAAAGCGCAGCGCCGTCTGTGGGGCGCAGGCGGACAGATCATCCGTCGACGTAAACTCGGCCAGACCTTCGCCGTGCGAGGTCGCGACCGGCAGCATCGATCCTTGCATGCCGGCAAAAAACAGCGACGGCGTTTCCATCACCTCCACGCTGGACAGACGCGCTTCAAACTGCTCCGAACGATTCCGCACAAAGTGCGGCCAGTGCTCCGCTCCCGGAATCAGCGGTTTCAGATTCGCCATCATCTGGCAGCCATTGCAAACACCCAGCGAAAAACTGTCGGGACGATGGAAAAACGCTGTGAACTGATCCCGCGCCCGGGGGTTAAACAGAATCGACTTTGCCCAACCCTCGCCGGCGCCAAGCACGTCGCCATAGGAAAACCCGCCACATGCCACCAGGCCGCGATAATTGCTCAGTTCGACTGCTCCGCCGAGAATCTCCGACATGTGCACATCGATCGCATCGAAACCGGCGCGGGCAAAAAAAGCGGATATTTCGACATGGGAATTGACGCCCTGCTCCCTGAGGATCGCGACTTTTGGTTTGCTGGAGAGATTCAGATACGGAGCCGCGATGTCTTCGTCGATATCGAAAGTCGTGACGACTTTCAGACCCGGGTCCTGTTCGTCGAGCAGGCGGTCATATTCTTCCAGCGCACATTCGGGATTGTCCCTTAGGCTTTGCATACGAAACGTGGTCTCGGACCAGGCCCGGTGCAAGTTGACCCGATCATCGGCCAGGTACTCTTCACCGCCAAATTCGAACACGATGCGGCCATCGTCCGTTGGCTGGCCGATAATGTGCGCAAGTTTTTCCAGCCCGTGTTTTTTCACGACCGTTTTTACCGCCGAAAGATTCCCGTTCGTCACCTGCAACAACATGCCGAGCTCTTCGCAGAACAGCGCCGCCGCCGGGTCCGCACCCAGATCGTCAAGCGCAATCTGCATGCCGCTGCGCCCGGCAAATGCCATTTCGCAAACCGTCGCCAGCAGCCCGCCATCGGACCGGTCGTGGGCAGCCAGCAGCAGCCCCTGCTCTTTTAACTCGCTCATTGCCGAAAACAATCCAGCCAAGGTCTCCGGATTTTCCAGGTCGGGTGGTCGCGCACCGAGTTCACCGTAGACCTGCGCCAGTACCGATCCACCCAGCCGGTTGCGCCCCGCGGCCAGATCGATCAGCAGCAGGCGGCTGTCGCCGGCATCGGTCCTGATCTGAGGCGTCAGCGTACGGCGTATATCGCGGACCGGCGCAAAGGCGGATACGATTAGCGACAGCGGCGCGACGACCGCCTTGTCGCCATCGTCATCCGACCACGTGGTCTTCATCGACATCGAATCCTTGCCGACCGGGATCGCTATGCCGAGCGCCGGGCAAAGCTCCTCGCCCAGCGCACGAACCGTGTCGTAAAGCCTTGCATCCTCGCCTGGCTGGCCGGACGGCACCATCCAGTTTGCCGATAAGCGGACGTCGGAGATCGCCTCCACATCCGCCAACATCAGGTTGGTCAGCGCTTCGCCGACTGCCATTCGTCCCGATGCCGGGCCATCTAGCAAGGCCAGTGGCGTACGCTCACCCATGGACATCGCCTCGCCACGATAAGCGAAATAATCGGTGCAGGTCACCGCAACGTCGCTGACCGGCACCTGCCAGGGCCCGACCATCTGGTCCCGGCTGCACAGTCCGCCAACCGTGCGATCGCCGATGGTGATCAGAAAAGTCTTGTCCGCGACGGCCGGGAACTGCAAGACCCTGAACGCCGCCTCGCCGACATCCAGATCATCGACAGAGAATTTTGTCGCCGTGACCGGCAGACGCCTGACATCGCGAGTCATTTTCGGCGTTTTTCCCAGCAGCACCTCCATTCCCATATCGACCGGCAGATTACCGAACTCGCTGTCTTCGACGATGAGCTGGCGTCGTTCGGTGATTTCTCCGACTACCGCATAAGGGCACCGCTCGCGCCGGCAAATATCCTCAACCCGGTGCAGATCGTCCGCGGCGATCAGCAGCACGTAGCGCTCCTGCGCTTCGTTGCACCAGATTTCCATCGGCGACATGCCCGGCTCGTCATTGGGTACATCGCGCAGGCGCACGCGCCCGCCCCGCGCGCTGTGATCGATCGATTCCGGAATGGCGTTGGAAAGACCACCTGCGCCGACGTCATGTATCAGCAGGATCGGATTGTCGTCGCCCAGTTGCCAGCAGGCGTCTATGACCTCCTGGGCGCGGCGCTGAATCTCGGGATTGCCGCGCTGTACCGAGGCAAAATCGAGGTCCGCGTCGCTCTCCCCGGACGACACCGACGATGCGGCACCCCCTCCCAGGCCGATCAACATCGCCGGCCCGCCGAGTATGACAATCTGCGCTCCCGGCATGATGTCGCATTTTTCGACGTGATCGCGACGGATATTCCCCATGCCGCCAGCTACCATGATCGGTTTGTGGTAACCGCGGCTGCGATGATCGCTCTCGGCGATTTCGAAGTTGCGGAAATAACCCAGCAGGTTGGGCCGGCCGAATTCATTGTTGAAGGACGCGCCACCGACCGGTCCCTCGAGCATGATGTCCAGGGCTGAGGCGATCCGGTCCGGTTTGCCGATTCCACCTGTTTCCCACGGTTGCGGCATATCCGGGATGCACAGGTGCGAGACCGAAAAACCGGTCAGCCCGGCCTTCGGTTTACCGCCGCGTCCGGTCGCCCCTTCATCGCGAATTTCCCCACCGGAACCGGTCGCGGCACCCGGAAACGGTGAAATCGCCGTCGGGTGGTTGTGGGTCTCCACCTTCATCAGGATATCGATCGCTTCCGTGGCTTCGCCATAAATGCGGCTTTGCGGATCCGGGTACCAGCGCGTGCCGTCGCTGCCCTCGATCACGGCGGCATTGTCACGATAGGCGGACAACACGCCACCGGGTGCGCAGGCGTGGGTATTGCGGATCATCGCGAACAGCGTTTTTTCCTGCACTTCTCCATCGATGACCCAGTCGGCGTTAAAAATCTTGTGCCGGCAGTGCTCGGAATTCGCCTGGGCAAACATCATCAGCTCGACATCGGTCGGGTTGCGCCCGGTTTGCAGAAAATTCGCGAGAAGATAATCCATCTCCTCATCGGACAACGCCAGACCGAGATCCGAATCCGCCTTTTGCAAGGCCTCCTTGCCGCCTGCCAGCAGGTCAATCAGCCCAACCGGTCTGGGCCGATCGTGAGCAAACAGAGTTTTTGCGTCGGCGCCGTCGCGAAAAATACTTTCCGTCATCCGATCGTGGAGAAATGGCAACAACGCGTCGACCTGCGCCACCGGAAGTGGTGTCTCGGACTGAATGTAATAGGCGACGCCTCTTTCGATTCGCAACACATGATCCAGGCCGCAGATATGGGCGATATCGCTGGCCTTGCTGGACCATGGCGAGATCGTGCCGGTGCGCGGCAACACCAGGATGTATATCCCGGACTCGGAGACTGGCTCGCTCGCGGGCCCATAGCTGAGGATTTTCTCCAGAACCTCTTGCTGCGCCTGATCGAGCGGCTTGCTGACATCGGCAAAGTGCAAGTATCGCGCCGATACGCCCTGCACGGCGGGTACCTGTTCCTGGAGCTGGGTAAGCAGTCTTTGAAGCCGGAATCGGGACAGCGCCGTGGCGCCGGGCAACTGGATGATGGCCATAGACTGGTCGCGGAACCCTGGCGGCTCGAATGAAAAACGAATGATACAGGAGGCTGCGATTCTACAGAAGGTTTAGCATTTGGCTCAGCCGACAGACTGCCAGTCCAGCCCGCTTTCCTGGCCGGCAATCAAGACTTCTTCGGTTTTGCATTCCAGTGCGTTTGCCATGGCCATACTCGCGAGCTGCGGCGTATTGTTGGTATCGCTCAGATGCACCCCCGCCACCCAGCGCAGACGCGAACAATCCACCTCGGTCAGCAGAGCCGCGGTCTGCCCGTTGTTCAAGTGCCCAAGGTGGCCACCCACTCTTTGCTTCAGCTGGTACGGATAGGGCCCGCTGGCGAGCATCTCAACATCGTGATTGGCCTCGATTACCAATGCGCTGCAGGCGGCCAAAGTTTCGACTACGTGCGGCGTGATGTGGCCGATATCGGTCATCACACCGAGTCGATCCGAACCATCGTCAAATACGAACTGGCAGGGCTCACGCGCATCGTGCGGAACCGGCATTGGCGTTATCTCGAGGTCACCCAACACCAGCGGCTGGTGCGGATTGATAATTCCCGTTTCCACATCTATTAAATCGGGACAGCCTTTCAACGTGCCGGCCGTCAGCCAGACCGGGATATCGAAGCGCCGTGCCAGGCGAGCGACACCTGAGATATGGTCGCTGTGCTCATGGGTGACCAGGATAGCGGTGATGGATTCGGGGGATCGGTCAAGTCTTTCCAGGCGGCGCAGGGCTTCCCTGGTGCTAAATCCACAATCCAGCATCACGCTGGTCCGGCCCGCCTCGATCAGCGCTGAATTTCCTTTGCTACCGCTGCCGAGATAGGCGATCCGGAGGTCGCCCACTTCAACCCTGTTTCCCTTTGTCGCCGCTCGGTGCATAAACCGACATCGGGAACTGGGCGATATTTCCCTCCAGCTTGCTGATCTTGCTGATGCCCTGTTTTTCCACTTCGTCTATTCGGATGACCGCATGGAGCGGTATGAAAGTCCGCCTGACCCCGGAAAACTCGCTCTTTATGCGTTCCTCGGATGGATCCACGACGACCGTGGTCCGCTCTCCAAAGACCAGCTTCTCGACTTCCAGGAAACCGAATAATTCGCCCTGACGGACGCTGCGGGAAAAGATCTCGTAGACCTTGCCCTGGTTCATAAACTGGATCTTGTAGATATGCTTGGATGGCATCAAAAAAGCCCCTTTTTTGGGGATTTACAGGGTAACACATGGACTGGTTCACAGATTCGACAACCGATTGTTGCAATCTGTTGAGCCACGGGCCCCGATACACTAAATTGGCAATCAGGACATTTTGTTAAATTAGGAATGTTGTGTACCCACTATGCCAATGACTTTGCGCATTTTGAAAGGCCCCGGCAATCTTCTGGAGACAGAGACGATTAAAGTCTTTGACGAAGAAGGCGGCACGATCGGCCGTGCACCGAGTTGCGACTGGAGCCTTCCGGACCCGGAGAAATATATCTCCGGCAATCATGCCAGCGTGCTTTGGCAGGACGGCGAGTTCTACCTGATCGATACCAGCTCCAACGGCACATATGTCAACAACATGCCGGAGCCAATTCCATCGGGAAAACCGCTGCACCTGACTCACGAAGACCAATTCGGGATTGGCAATTACAAGATAGAAGTCAGCCTGGATCCGAAGGACGCGGAAAGAGCCAAGGACTGCTCATTCGATATCTCGACGATCTTGGTCGAAGACAAGGCTTTCAAGAAGCAGCAGCTGCCGAAAAAGAAGGCGGCACCACCGGCGCCAAAGAAAGTCAACCCGTTGAAAGAGAAGCTCTACGACGATATCGATGAGCCCACGGGTTCGTGGGCGATGCTCGACATCGATGATCTGGAACGGGACGACGTGAAAGCGTCCAAAGCAAAATCCAAGGCGAAGAAAGCTTCGAAAAAGAAAAACAGCGGGCCTGCGGGTTTGAGCGCCGCGTCCGATACGGACCTGATGAGTCTGAGCCTGGAAGAACCACCCGAACCGCCAAAGGCGAAGAAGAAGAAAAAGAAGAAAAAAGACACGCACCGCAATCCTACCAATACACAAAGGGTGGAAATGGATGAAGCGATTGCCTCGGTGAAAAAGGGAAACGGACAGGCAGACGCCTCACTCAGTGGCACACACAAGGCGCCGCAGATGCTCGCGCCATTAGCGAGTAACCAGCAGATGCTGCAAGCCTTTATCAGGGGGCTCGGCGTAGATGAGCACGCGCTGCCGAACCGCCAGCCCGAAGATCTG
>JAPUGL010000186.1 GCA_027292775.1 Gammaproteobacteria bacterium
AATTGAAGTGCGAGGAATTGACCGGATTGACTGCGCTGAATACCTGCTGGTACTTGTCCGCACAGCCGGCGTAATAGACCAGCCGGTCGATCGTGGTCGTGACTTCCGTCTGCGCGCGCTGTTTCGACAGCCCCTGCACGATCAGTTCCGCGACAAACTGATCGCTGCGCCCTTCGAGCATCTCGGCGATCCGATACAGGATCTGGCCACGCAGAAATGCGCTGGCGCCGGACCACCCAGTGAAAGCAGCCCGCGCGGCGACGACGGCTTCGCGAAAATCCTTGCGGCTGCCTCGGCAGACGTTCGCAATAACCGTCCCGTCGTCCTGCTGCAACGGGTAATAACGCCCGGACTCGGTGCGCGGGAACTTGCCGTTGATGTAGAGCTTGTAGGTCTTATCAATCGGCAGGCGCGCGCTTATGGCTTCTTCAGCGGCCTGTCGCTGCCGGCTCGCGGCCGTGCCGCCGCTGTGCCCCGGACCTCGGAGACCGATCTTGCGGGTTTCATCCATGTGTCGATCGCCTCATGCCAGGCTAACGTAGGCATCCAGCCCGTGCAGACCGCCTTCGTGGCCGACTCCGCTTTCCTTGTAACCGCCGAACGGTGAGGCCGGGTCAAACTTGTTAAATGTGTTGGCCCAGATAACGCCCGCGCGAAGACCCTGGGCAATCCGGAAAATTTTTGCGCCCTTATCGGTCCAGACGCCGCCTGACAACCCGTAAGGCGTGTTGTTGGCCTTGTCCAGGCCCTCCTGCTCCGTCCGAAACGTCTGCACGGCCAGCACCGGGCCGAAGATTTCTTCCTGCACGACCCGGTTGGACTGGGACACTCCGGTAAACAATGTGGGTCGGCACCAATATCCGCGCTCCGGCACCGAACCGCTGGCCTGGTACATTTCACCGCCTTCATCCTGGCCAAGTTGCAGGTAGGATTCGATCTTTTCCAGCTGCGCGGCGGAATTGATCGCGCCGATATCGGTGTTCTTGTCCAGTGGGTCGCCGACGATCAGCGTTTCCATGCGGTCCTTGAGTTTCTGCACGACCTCGTCAGCGACCGATTCCTGTACCAACAGTCGCGAACCGGCACAGCAAACGTGTCCCTGGTTAAAAAAGATTCCGTTGACGATGCCTTCGACCGCCTGGTCGATGGCCGCGTCGTCGAAAACGATATTGGCGGCTTTGCCGCCGAGTTCCAGCGTGTATATCGTCGAGGTCCCTGCCTGGCTGTTCTGGATCAAACGGCCGACGGCCGTAGATCCGGTAAACGCAATCTTGTCGATGTCCGGGTGATCGACCAGGGCTGCGCCGGTATCGCCGGCGCCGGTGACGATATTGACCACTCCGGGCGGCAGGCCGGCATCGCGGATTACTTCGGCGAGCTTGAGCGCGGTCAGCGGCGTGGTCTCGGCCGGTTTGAGCACCACCGTATTGCCACAGGCCAGCGCGGGCGCTATTTTCCACGCCGCCATCAACAATGGGAAATTCCACGGAATAATCTGGCCGGCGACACCCAATGCTGCCACCTGCTTTCCGGGGAACGCATATTCCAGCTTGTCGGCCCAGCCTGCGTAATAAAAGAAATGCGCCGCCGCCAGTGGTATGTCGATATCCCGCGACTCCCGTATCGGCTTGCCGCCATCGAGCGATTCGATCACCGAAAACTCGCGGGCCCTTTCCTGAATCACGCGGGCAATCCGGTATATGTACTTGCCGCGTTCGGCGGGCTTCAGTTTTGACCAGCTGGTCTCGTAGGCCTTGCGTGCGGCCTTGACGGCCCGATCGACGTCATCCTTTCCGGCCGAGGCAATACGCGCCAGCACTTGCTCGTTGGCCGGATTGATGCTGTCGAAGTAGCGTCCTTCCTTCGGTGCGACAAACTCACCACCGATAAAGAGTTCGTACTGATCATCGACCCGGACGTGATCGGTACTCTCCGGCGCCGGGTCGTATTGCCAGTCGGTGTCGAAAGCGAGCTTGCTGGTGGTGTCGTCCACGATCAGTCCCTGGAGAAATAATCGGCGGACTGGTAGACGCCGGTTTGCTGTTTTTTTAGTTGCATGATCAGATCGTTGGCCAGGCTGCTGGCGCCGAAACGGAACCATTCCGGGGTCATCCAGGCCTGCCCGAGAGTCTCCCGCAGCATCACCAGGTATTGTATCCCCAGCTTCGCCCTCGAGATACCGCCAGCCGGTTTCATGCCGACCTGCCGGCCGGTCTCGTAGTAATAGTCGCGAATGGCTTGCAACATGACCAGCGTTACCGGCATCGTCGCCGCCGGCTGAATTTTGCCGGTCGAGGTCTTGATGAAATCGGCGCCGGCATGCATGGCAAGGACGCTGGCTCGTTTTACGCAATCGAGCGTGCCCAGTTCGCCGGTTTCCAGTATGACTTTCAGATGGGCGTCGCCACAGGCGTCCCTGACCGCGGCAATCTCATCGAAAACATAACCGTAATCGCCGCGCAGGAATGAACCCCTTGAAATCACCATGTCGATTTCGTCGGCGCCTTCGGCGATCGCGATTTTCGTTTCCTCCAGCTTGATGTTCAGCGGCGACATGCCACTGGGAAACGCGGTTGCCACCGATGCGACCTTGATTTCACCGGCGAGCCCCTGGTCTTCCAAGGCCTTCCTGGCTACGCCGACCATGATCGGATAAACGCAAACGGCTGCCACGTGTGGCAGGCCCGGCATCGAGTCGTGCAGGTGAATGGCTTTCTGGCAAAGTTGACGCACCTTGCCGGGTGTGTCCTGACCCTCGAGCGTGGTCAGATCGATCATGCTCAGCGCCAGTTTCAGCGCCATTACTTTGGACTCTTTCTTGATGCTGCGTTTGCAGAATCTTGCGACCCGTTCCTCGACGCCGGTCTGGTCAACCCGCGAGACGAGATCGAGCCGGGGCAAGGGGGAGCGCAATGTGCTGGCTGGCGTACTCATGAATCGTCCGATAGCGGGTTAGCTGCCGCTCAGTGCCGTGTCGAGCGCGAGCCCGATCATTTCGCCGAAGGTGGTCTGACGCTCTTCACTGGAGAGCGCCTCACCGCTGCGAATGTCGTCGCTGACCGTGCAGATGGCCAGCGCCTCCACGCCATGCTCGGCCGCCAGCGCGTAGATACCAGCGGCCTCCATCTCGACACCGAGGACCTTGTATTTGGTCATCACATCGAACATTTCCGGTTCGGGCGTATAAAAAAGATCCCCCGAGTAGAGGTTGCCGACATGAAAGCGGAGTTTCTTTTCCTCGGCGACCGCAACCGCATCCCGCAGCAACGAAAAACTGGCGATCGCCGCGAAATCATAGCCGCGAAAACGCATGCGGTTGACGCCCGAGTCAGTGCAGGCGCCCATGCCGATAATGATGTCGCGCAGGCTGACATCCGGGTTAACGGTTCCGCAACTGCCGACGCGGATCAGTCGCTGCGCCCCGTAATCGGTGATCAGTTCGCTGCAGTAAATGGAGACCGACGGTATGCCCATGCCGTGGGCCATGACCGATATGCCCATCCCTTTGTATTCGCCGGTATAACCCCACATATTGCGTACGTCGGTGACTCGCCGGGCGTCGTCGAGAAAATTCTCGGCGATATACTGCGCGCGCAACGGATCACCCGGCATCAAAACGGTTGACGCGAAATCGCCAGGCTCGGCATTAATGTGTTTGGTCGCCATTCGGAACCGATCTCACCGTGGATGGGCTGCCGTTGTCCTGCGCTGCGCCGAACGTGAGCCTAAGAGACTGAATTTCATAACAAAACATTTCCTTGGAGCAGAACTGCGGGGCAGCCAATTGTACACAAAGACGCTTTTGCTTGTAGCGGTCGGGCGCGGGTGAGACCGGGGGTCGGGTATTTCGTTGACGCAGCCAAAAAATTCCGGCGACCCATTGCCCGTTACCGCCTTGATATCCGGCAATTTCCTTCTCCTGGACAGGCAGCCACCGGGTTCGGCAAGTTGCGCAATCCGGCTTTTTTGCTATGCTGTGGATACCAAAAAGAACATGTGTTCCAGGGGAAAAGTAATGATCAGGTCAATCAGAAAATCAGGTTTCTGCGTGTTTGCATCTGTCTTGGCAATGACTTTTGCCAGCAGTCCATCCCTGGCTCAGGATGAGACAGCTACAGCCGATCAGAATGTGCTGCCAGAGATTGTCGTTACCGCCCAGAAGCGTGAGCAGAGCCTGCAGGAAGTGCCGGCATCTGTTTCTGTGATATCCGGCGAATCAGCAAACGATTATCTTGGGTCCGCGGAAAATATCCGGGCTCTGGCCGGACGGGTCCCCAGTCTGCAGATCGAATCGTCGAACGGACGCACGCAACCGCGTTTCTATCTGCGTGGCCAAGGTAATATCGACTTCGATAACAACGCAAACCAACCTGTTTCTATGGTTTTCGACGATATCGCGCTGGAAAATAATGTATTAAGAAGTTTGCCCCTATTCGATATCTCTCGAATCGAAGTGCTGAAAGGACCTCAGGGCTCGCTGTTCGGCCGTAATACTAATGCCGGCATCTTCAAGATAGATTCCGTTAAGCCTTCTTACGATCGAAATGGCTATGCCAAGATCGGTTTTGGCAGTCGGGGCACCGTAAGTACTGAGTTTGCTGCCGGAGACCAAATTGGCGAAGGGATAGCGGCAAGAGTATCGCTCAAATATCAGGAGCGTGATGACTGGATCGATAATACATTCAACGGACCCGGTGATGACTTCGGCGCTTTCGACGAATTCGCCTATCGCGTGCAGTTTCTGTTCGAGCCGTCAGATACGTTCCAGGCATTAGTGAAACTGCATGGTTTTTACCAGGACGGAACCCATCCGCAGGTATTCTATGCGAATGCGCTGACAGTTGGCTCAGCGGGAGTCAGACCCGGCTTCGATGAAGAAGTTGCGAGCCAGAACCAGGCTTCCAGTATGGACCTCGATCATTTCGGCCTCGCCGTCAACCTGCAGTGGGAATTGGGTGAACGTACGTTCACATCAATCACCGGTTACGACACGGTCGAGAATTTCCAGAGTACTGATGTTGACGGCGGCGTGACCTCCTTCGACCTGGCAGATACAGGGAACTTAGGAACCAGTGTTTTCGCTGACGCCGCAACAGGGGATGGCCTTGACGACCACTACCAGTTCACCCAGGAATTTCGCCTTTCCGGCCAGGACGATAAGCTCTTCTATCAAGTAGGCCTATATTACTTCGACGAAGAAATCGATGTGCTCAACCAGGATTTTGTGGGGTTCCCCACCGGGCCCTTCTCGGACATAGTCAGTCAGCAGACCACATCCGCTGCTATTTTTGGCCAGGTGGAATACGCGGTTAATGACGTATTTGCGGTCACCGTTGGTGCGCGGTTTACGAGTGATGACAAAGACCTCCAGGTAATACCGGGGCCAACCTCCCCA
>JAPUGL010000187.1 GCA_027292775.1 Gammaproteobacteria bacterium
GATTACGAGGGTGGAGTTTCGATGAGCGTCGCTTTCGCGCTCAAAATGCTTGGCAGGGACGCTGATGCCAAACCCTATATGGAAACGGTTCGATCTTTTCGGGAACAGTCAAAAAGTAACCTGGGTTTTTCGACTTTTTTCGAAATCTGGTTCGCTTCGTACGATGAAGATTGGGATGCTATGGCTGACGGACTGGATGCGCTTCAGATCGGTCGACCGATGCTGATGTTTATGCTCATAAGACATCCTTATATGCAGGAAGCGGCGCAGCAACCCAGAATCCGTGCATGGATGGACGAATTTCAGTTGGTTCTCGATGAAGCGGCCGAGGTCATTCGAAACATCGATGATCCCGCGTTTAGAAATCCAGCATTGCTCGTTGCCGATTCGACAGAATAATAGACAAAACCGGCTGCCACTCCGTGTCCAGCAAAAAGAAATTGAGTTCCAGGCTAAGTACTGAAATCACCAGGCGAGATTTCCTCGGTGGCGTGCTGATCGGCGCCGGTGCGGCCTTGCTATCGGCGCCAGCGCCTTTATTCGCAGCAAAAGCCCGCCCAAAAGAGGTCTTTTCCGATCCCTGGACCGGTTATGGCGGTGTCGGGGACTATGCCCGCTCCAATGGCAACACGGCATCGGTCAGCCAGGCGGCGCATCTGATCCGTGACGGTCTCGCACAGGTGCTGACTGAGACGGCCGAAGATACGGGCGAGGTATTCGACATGGTGGTGGTCGGTGGCGGCTTCGCCGGTCACGCAGCAGCCTTTCAGTTTCACAAGAAATACGGTGCTGACGGGCGTTGCCTTATTCTGGACAACCATCCGATATTCGGTGGGGAAGCCAAGCAAAACGAATTCGATGTCGACGGTTACCGGCTTTACGGTCCGCAAGGCTCGAACGGGTTTATTCTCCCGACTGGCCGTGATGGCCTGTCCGATGAAATATGGAAAACCATCGGCATGCCGACCGAATTTGAATTCGCGACACCGGCATTCGGCAGTTCAAAAGTGGACGCCCCGCTGGACAGCTTCGAGACCATGTACTGGTCCGAACGCAGATTCGATACCGGTTACTTTTTCAAAGACTCGGGCTGGGCAAAAAACCCGTGGCGTGACAAGCTGAAAAATACGCCGTGGACTGAAAACTTCAGAAAAGACCTGATTCGCGCTTACGAACAACGAAAAAAATACTACGACGGAGACGATTTCGACCGCTGGCTCGACAGCATGTCCTACAAGACCTTGCTGGAAAAAGTGATGGGTCTTGGGCCGGGTGTTGCCGAATTCGTTGACCCGATTCTGGCAATCAGCAGCTACGGCTTGTGCAGCGATGTGATATCCGCCTATGCTGCCTATTTGCTCGCTATGCCAGGCACCACGGCTTATGGATCATTCGATGTGCTTGACCAATCGGGCGAAGTCAGCCTCAGTTTCCCCGGCGGCAACGCCGGTTACCTGCGGCATATCGTCAGACACCTTATTCCCGATGCCATCGAGGGAGGAAGTTCCTCCGAGGAAACTCTAAACAACGCGGTGAATTTCTCCGCTCTCGATCGGCCCGAAAATCAAGTCAGCGAACGCCTTGAGGCAACGGTGCTTGATGTGAGTCATGAAGGATCAGTCGATAGCGCCGATTATGTTCGAGTGACCTATTACCGCGATGGCGAAGTACACAGTGTGCGCACGAAATGCGCCGTGTTGTCGATCGGTGGCTGGGTCGCGCGCAACATTGTCAGCGACATGCCGGACGATATCGCGGCGGCTTACGCGGAGTTCCATCATGGCCCCGTGCTCGTGGTCAATGTGGCCTTGAGAAACTGGAAATTCCTGGACCGGCTTGGCATCTCCTCGGCGCGATGGTTCGAAGGATTCGGCACTTTCTGTTCGATACGTCGGCCGATGATTACCGGCAACAGCCAGCAACCATTTGACCCGGCCAAACCCACGGTCATGACTTTTTATGTGCCATTCGATTACGCAGGTCATGGAATCAAGGAGCAGGGCGCATTGGCGCGAAATGAACTGTTGTCAAAATCTTACCGCCAGTACGAGACCGAAATCAGGCAACAAATGACCAGGATGTTTGGCTCGGCGGGCTTCGACGACCAGCGTGACATCGCCGGCATCATTCTCAACCGCTGGGGCCACGCGTTTGTCGCACCACAACCGGGTTTCTATTTCGGCAAAGACGGACAGCCGGCACCGAAGGACGTCGTGAGGCATGGCTTTGGCCGAATTCATTTCGGTCATTCGGAACTGGGTGCCAGGATGAATTACCGCAACGCTATTTCGGAAGGTGGCAGGGCGGCCGACCAGGCGATGGCAATGATTTAAGGGATATGCTGACAAACGACTGTCGTAGAAGGTGTCTGCCTTTCTATTATGTTAAATTGCTGAGTGGCAACCGCAGGCGTACACAGCTTGATATCTACAAGCACAAGCGTAAAAAAAAGAGGGACAGTATTGTCCTTCCCAACACTAATTCAAGCGCTGGAAGAAAAGGCCTGACCGAAACTTCAGTCGATTTTGGTCGTCCCCAGCGGTTTGGTAAAGTCATGAAGTGAAGAAAAAATGGCCTTATGAATAACACGGACGAATTTTTGTCCGGCAAAAGAAACGGGGGCCAGTGGCTCCCGTTTTTTATCGAGCAATCACGCTTGCGAAGAAAGCGTTACGAGTCTGTGTTTTATTGTCAAATCCAGTTTTTTGAAAACCGTGACTTGATCGGCCGATATTGCTATTTAATTTTGCTAGCGTGGAGTTAGTTGATTAGCAAAGGAGCAGGAAACATAACAAGTCAAGAATAAAAAGTTTCTTGATGGAAAAATGAAATTGGCCGTGATTCTGGTAACTCTTCTGCTGACAGCCTGCGTGGCAGGCAAGAGTTACTACGGCAGTTTCACCGCCAAACCCAGTCAGTTCCTCCCCAACTCCATGAACTGCGATTCATACTGCGATACCTATGGTTGCAAGCCCTCTCCGAACAACCGGTATTCCAAGACAGGCATCTGCAAAGTCTATGGCCCCGGATTGCTGGACAGAAGGAAAAGGCGCTAGCGCCGAGGCGCTTTCCGCGGCCAGCCCCCAGGAACGTAGAACATGAGAAACCGTCAGACACGGTTAGCGGCCGTGACTCCGTAAATCAAAACCCTTCCTGCCCTGATCGACTGTCAGTGATTCCTCAGGTCAGCGCAGTCACCTTCGGTTCGACCAGGCTCGCAAAGTCCTTGTAAGCCATCTTGACCAGTTCGGTGTGCGAACCGGCGTTGAAAGCGATTTCCTCGTCCTTTGTCAGTTGTTCTGCGACATAGACCTCCATGTCATAGAGGTTGCCGAATGGCGGCATGGCGCCCCCTTCACAATCAGGAAACAGCCCCCTGAATTCCGCTTCTGTCGCCAGTTCAACATGATCGGCCCCGAGTGCCTCCTTCAGGTGTCCCAGGTGGACCCGGCAGGAAGCCGGCAAAACCGCCATCGCTATCCGGTCGTCAATTTTCACGATCACCGTTTTGGCCAACTCCTTTCCGGGAATATGGGCTGACGCGGCGATCGTATGCGCGGTGTAGGCGGGTGAGTGGCTGATTGATAGATACTTGATCTTGTTGCTGTCGAGAAACTCTTTTAGCTTTTTCACAGGCATCGCATTCTCCTCCGCTAAGTTCGTTACGCAAGGTAGGCGAAAAAATATCCAGGCCAAACCCGGACCTCCGAATCGTTCCATGGAAACATGGACGATCCCGGGCCGGGCCATGTTGTGCGCCATACTATAAGTGTAGTTCACAGCCGGTTGTGTTGCCTCGGACCGGGCGCCAGGGAGGCCGTCCGTCAGCCGCCGGTCTCAGCGGATTCTGATATCAGGAAGAGAGTACGGCCCGGGACTGGCGTTTATTTATCTGGCGGCTTTTCGTTGTCGTACGAAACCATGTCCTCGGAATACAGATCCTCTTCACTGAGGCCAAGTTTCTCGAGCGCACCGGATTTCTCCGCATGCTCCCTCACCAGCCGTTGACATATATAGTCATAGTAGGTATCGGAGCCATCGTATTCGTCAATGACTTCAGCGGTAGACCGGCGGTCGCGCGCTTGCCTTTTTTCGCTGCTCACCGATGGGATTTTCGGCCCGCCCATATCTTCGCTGCGCCGGGTGCCACTGCGCCGGTCTGTGTGATGATTGTACCGGCAAATGCAGGTTTCGACATCACAGTCTTCCAGGGGCAGCGCCGGTGCTTCCTTCGACAGGAATCGAATTCCTTTCAGGGCTTTCGCCGTCACACAGGAGCCTGGCATCGCTTTTATGGTCACGGAATGGTACAGGTTGGCTTGCGTGCCGTGTTTCTTGTTTTCCGGGCGAGACTTATCCACCGTCTTGCCACGCAGTACGGTCTGGATGACGGCGAAAACTCCAGTGTTACTCATACGAAAACCCGATAGTGTGATCCTATCCTACACTTTCTCTGGTACCGGTCTGGCATGTTTTTACGTTTCCAGGCCATTATGTAACAAAACGAAGCAAGGTATAAACTCCATCCGGAATAAATACCGGGTCTCAACGGTTGGACCAGGCACGAAAAAGCCCGCTAATGCGGGCTTTATCGCTTTTCGTTTTTTTTCCTGACGTGCGATCAGAATTTGAAACTCACGCCGATTGATGCCACCGGATACGCTTTATAGTTGTTCAGCGCGCTCTGCAGCTCCATCGTTTCCGCAGCGAGTTCAGCCTGGAAATTTGGATCCTGTGCGATCGGACCACTGGCGCTCATGCCGACTACTGGTGTGCCCTGAAACAACACGCCGACGTCGAAATTCAGGCCAAGGGTATCGGCGATCCGAAAATCGGCGCCAATGCCCAGGTAAGGAGCAGTCTTGTCAAAGCCTACCGATGCGTTAAGTGTTCCGACCTCAGCGCTGGTATAGGTCATGCCGCCAATATCAAAGTTGGCACTCTGCTGGCTGGTCATGGCAAGCTTGTTTTTGTTGGAGAATATTCCCGCGGTCAGCCGGAATGGGCTCAGCGGTGGCCGCAGGTTTGCTGTCGCGTAGAAACTACTCAAATCCAGTTCCTTGTCGTAGTTGATGCCGGCTTCCGCGTCGGCCGTGTCATAGGTGAAGTTGTTCACTCCGGCCCGCACGTCCAGGAAAGGGATCGGCCGCCAGGTTGCTTCCAGACCGAAGCCCAGCGTGCCGCCTTTCGCGCCAAGCCATAAATCGCTGTCCGCAACGGCACTTTGTGTGCCAAGCAGACCCAGCCCAAGCAGGGCAAACAATATCCGTGTTTTCATGTTGGTTCCTCCAGCGCCGCCATAAGGCTGTACGCGATCGTCCATGACGAAGGCAGCCTAATCCCTGGTGCCGCCGTTGAATGTGAATCGGGTCACGAAACCGTCACCGGGCAGAAAACATCAGGATTTTGGGAATTCAGGCACGAAAATCGCCGTTCGAGAACGGCTTTCAACTCAAAACGGGCATTCGATAACTGGTGTAAACAGATCCATGCGGTGCGCGACCCGGTCCTCGGCGGGTTCGTCCTCATAAACGACCGGCTCCGCCTGGCTGGTATCCAGCGATGACAACTGCATATTCAGCGTCGCGTATTTCTTCCCACCGTGGCTCAATATCGCGCCGACATAGACACCGCACCGGCCGCAGAGCACAAAATCCGTGGTCTTCGTGCCAAAGCGATACAGCCTCACAAGATCGGGATCGCGCGCCGTTATTGCTACCGTGCCATTTGGGTCTCTTGCGGTTGCACCGCCGTGCGCCTTGCAAAAACTGCACTGGCAGTTACGAATGATTAATGAATCCGGCGTAAAGACCGTTTTGAATTCGTAGACGATATTGCCGCAGTGGCAAGCGCCATCGATGGTCGTGAGTTTTTGGTTTGTATCCATCGGTTTCCAAATATAGCGCATGTGCCGAGGATCGACCTGCGTGTTCATGCTGGTTTGCCCCCATTTCTTCCATTTTTGCAGTGCAACTTGAACTAGCGAGTACCGCGCTCTAGGGTATGTCCACCCATTCATTCCGGGGGAAAAAACAATGAATACAAAAAGATTTCTGATGGCCTTTGTGGCCACTTATTTGGTTTATCACGTGGTTGGATATCTGATTCACGAGGTTTGGCTGGACCCTGTTTACAAGGATCTGGCGTCGGTCTTCAGGCCAAAAGAGGAAATGAATCAAATGATGTGGATTTTCTTCGTAACCAGCGCCGTTATGACATTAATGTTCTGTTATATCTTTACTCGCGGTTATGAGAATCGCGGCATCGGCGAGGGCGTTCGTTATGGTCTGTACATGGGGCTGTTTTTCATGGTTGTCTACGCCTATAATTCCTACGTCATCTATCCGCTGCCATACCACCTGATTTTGAAGTGGTTTGTCTCCGGCATGGTGACATTTGTCGCCATGGGCGCGGTCGTTTCAATGGTTTATAAATCCGAAGAAGGGTAGCGGTATTCGCAGTCCGCCCGACCCGTCATCGGGCGGACTGTTCCTGACGATTTCTGGTGAATTAATGGTTCTATTCCTCAAAAACCTGGTGTTCACGATAGTCGTGCCGGGTACGGCCGCATTTTGGATTCCCTGGCTGATCGTTGGAGGTAATCAGACGGATCTCGGGTTCATGACCCTGGTATCGGTCTTGCTTTTTATCCTGGGTTCAGCGATCTATTTATGGTGTGTCTGGGATTTCGCGACCTTTGGGCGCGGCACGCCCGCACCCATCGATCCTCCGAAAAAACTGGTAATCCGTGGCCTGTATCAGTATTCAAGAAACCCCATGTATGTTGGGGTACTCATCCTGATCCTGGCATGGGCCGCTTCCTTCAAGGCAATAATTCTTGTTGTCTATGCGCTACTCATAAGTATCGCGTTTCATGCAGTTATTATTATTTATGAGGAACCTCACCTTCGAAGCTTGTTTGGCGACTCCTATCTCGGTTACTGTGCCCGCGTGCCGCGTTGGATCCCGCATTTCCGGGCGAAATGAGCGGTTTTTTCTGGAGTACGCGCTCCAACCATTCTCCTGTCATGTCTAGTGCCCCCGGCGCGATTCCGAACCAGTGCCAGTTGCCCTCGGCGCCCTCGCCGAAGCCTATTTCGATTCTGTGATCGGCGTTTTCAAAAATCCGGGTTGTCACATCAGCGTTTCCGCCGGCTTTCAATGTTGCGACCAGTTTTTCGTGGTACTCGGTCCATGGCGTAATAAAGTCGGCGCCGCCCCAGATGGCCAGAACGGGTGTCTGTATGCGTCTTAGATGCGCAATGGCATCAAAATTCATGTTGGCCCGCCACCAGCGCAGATCCTCAAGCGATTTCGGTTGATCGACATACTGCAACCAGTCCGACCTGGCTCCATCGATTATCGCCGACTCCAAAAGCCCCCATCCCTTGCTGGTTTGTGCCACATAAAAATATAGCCTCAGGTAGGATCGTGCCGCATCGATTTGTGTCGAGGCAAGCCCGTCCTGGTCCATTCCGGTCAACACGGACGAGACTTCTTGTTCGGCTGGCGTCGCGGCCGCAGCCGATGACAGCAGGATAAATGCCAGACCAGGGACATGGTCATTCACCGCCATTGCGATCCAGGCGCCCCGGCTGAACCCGACCAACCCGATGCGATCGGTATCAACGCTTTCGAAAGATCTTAGAATGCGAATAGCATCGGCAAGGTCGCGGGCATGGTCGTCAATGACTGCGACGGAACCATCGGGTAACGGCGAGTCGTCCGCCCTGCGATCGTAAATAAACGCACCTATTCCAATTTCGAGATAGAAATCGACCCATGAGGAGTATGACCAGTTGTTGCGACTGGCATTGCCAGAGCCCGCAATCAAAACGGCGACCGGAAAGGGGCCGTCTCCATCCGGCAGATAGAGCGTGCCCGATAGCTTGGGTTCAATCGCGCCAAAGTGGATTTCGGTTTGTTGGGTTTTTGGTCGCACTGCCAGCGTCAGGGCCAGTGAAAATGAATCGCGATTTCCGCGTAATCCCCTGGCGCCGTCTGGCCTGAGGCCTAGTGCCCCGATACCGAACGGAAATTCGAGCGTGAAGAATCCGGCGTCGGATTCTTCCATGTTAATGAGTTGATCAGCGTAAACCAGAGACGGAATATCAAGACTCGCTTCCCAGCGGCCCGTTTTTTTCCGTATATCGAGCTGCACAGGCAGGTCCGCATCAAGATAATTGAGATGACCGACCCAAAACCCTGCAGGATTCCAGGCCGGGTTAGCGAAGGCCGTAACGGAAAACAAGCTGCAAAGCGCCAGCGCCACAATCAAGCGGTTACCGTCTTTAGCCATGGGTGACGTTCCTGTGTAACGGGATTGGGAAAGCATGTTAGATTAATTGGGAATTTGCAGGGCTAATGTTTCGCTGATGTTTACCTTATGGCCCTTGCGTAAAGGGATTACGTGTCAAATACTGAAATCCAGAACAGAGATAGTGGATTGGCTGCGTTCGCTTTGGGCGATGTTGAGGTCTATCCCGAGTCCCTGAACCTGGTAGTCGCCGGCAAGGAGTGCCGCGTAGAGCCGAAAATCATGGATTTGCTCACCTATTTTTCGGCGAGACCAAAGCAGGTGCTGTCGAAGAGCCAGATTTTGAGCGATGTGTGGGGCGGGACTCATGTAGTTGAAGAAGCCATGCAAAGAGCCGTTTCCATTTTGCGAAAAACGCTTGGAGACAACCGGGAAAATCCGGTCTTTATTGAGACGATTTCAAAAAAGGGTTATCGATTACTGGTATCTCCAAAGCCGATATGCGAACCAAGGGTGGACGAAATAAATATTACGGAGAAAAATATCAAGACATCGCCATTATTCCTGCTGATTGGCGCTGCTGTATTGGTTCTGCTGACTTACCTGATCATCAACGGCCTGACCGATCCAGTTCCCATGGCCCCTGAACCCGATGGCGAATCTTCACCGGCATCTACCGAAACCGCGCCAGTCCCTCGACCGGATGACGATTGACCCAATGTAGGCGTGGATTGGTCTGGAGCTCATCGTATGTGGGGCTTAATATTGAAATATCTGGCTTTCCTGCTGATCGGCATAGCAATAGGCATCTATGGTTTTGCTGACTATGGGCAGCGGGATGCTGCCGATATCGAAAAATCTGCTCCGGCGCGGGCCCAGGCCCAGGAAAGAGAGATTCCACGGGTTATTGAAGAGCTGCCGAGCGATTCTGGCAAACGATATCTTGAAATTATCCGTGAACAAGAAGAAGAAATCGCAAGCCTGAAAGCAGAAGTCACACGAATGAAAGCGTTGGCGGAGAAAACAGTTACTAATGATTCTCAAAATGGATCTGTTCAGACGATGTCTGTCGAGGAAATGGCGAGCAACGTTCAAAATTTGCTCAGGGATCAGTTCAAGAATCGGGTTTTGACAATGCCGGATGAGCAAATGGAGAATTTCAAGCAGTCTTTCTATGACGAACCATACAGCGGGTGGGGCATGGAATATCAAGACAGAATTCTGGATTTCTTTGGAACCACCAATACCGACGGCCAATACCATCTGCAAAGCATCGAATGCAAAACAAAAGCCTGTCGCCTTGAAGTCAATACAGAAAATGAGTCAGGCTGGCGAGAATTTTATTTTTCGATGACACACCAGGATTGGTACGACACGTTCACTTTGCAGGAGAAGAGCGATTATCCGGGTACGATTATTTACTATCTCATGCGCGATGAAGATGATGACGGTTGAACAACCATTTAGATTCTCCAGACCCGGCGGGTTTCCAGATTTTCTTCCATAACGTGGGCACCACGATCCCGACAAATGACAGCGTCAAGGGTCTGAAGGCGGTAATCGGAAAATGGTGCCGGTGTTAGCAACGACGGCTGCCATCACATACAGCCCAAGCGATAACAGGATCACCACCGTGAAACCAAATTCAATCGCCAAAAGCGTCCCTAGTGATGCGCTTACGACCGAAGCATATCCATTGATGCCCCAGGCCCACGGGACGAAATCCGGTGCTTTTCTGGCGACTGTACCCAGGCCAATTGGAAAAGGCATGCCCATGCAAAATGCTAATGGCGCGATCAGAAGCAACGCAATCACGATCTTGGCCGCGTCCGGTTGCCCGATGAGACGATCGAACAAATCCGGCAAAAGAAATAAATAAACCAGGGCAACGGACACGATACCTGTCACGGCATAGGCGACCAGCAACAGCCGGCGACCCCGGTAGCGTTGCACCAGTTTTTGCGAATAGCCGCTGCCCAGCCCGGCGAATGTCAGGAAGCCACTCAGTACGACAGCAACCGAGTAAAGGGGATGGCCTAAAAACAAAACGAGTTTTTGGATAAAAGCCATCTCCACGAACAAAAAAGCCAGACCGAGAATAAAGAAATAGGCGCCCATCCGTTTTCCGGCGCCACTCGGCCAGTTGCGCTTTATGACGCAAAGTGGGAAAAGTATCAGTAAGGCGCCAGCCAAAATTGCCTGAATCAAGGTGGCAACCAGCACGAGGTAACCCCATTCGATCAGCCCGGCGCCACCGCGCTTACGCAACGATAGCAACTCAGGCAGGGTCCGCCATTTGAAAAAATGGAAAAAATAGGGCTTGTCGTCCGTAGCCGGTTCGATCTGAAATTTATAACGTTCAAAATATTCAGCAGCGCCGTAACCTGAAAGTGCCATCGCACCCTCAAACAGGAACGGGCGATCCAGCACGTTATACCTATTCGCTTCGCTGGCGGGCATCGATGGATAAAAAGCGGTATCAAAAGCGTTTATGTCGCAGAATTCTCGGATAATTTCGATTTCCTGACCGGAGAGATTTCCCTTTTTTACCAGCAATGTGCTGGTATTCCAGCTTCGGATCAGGGCGATACTCTGTCCGGGCTCGGCCGCTCCTTCCCGCCTTAACGCCTCGATTACCGTGGCGAATAATTTCATAGTGTCGCGCGGTGGCACCTTTAACCATCGCGTGATGGCGAGCATGCCGCCGGGCGCGACATGCCGCAGGTATTCTTCTATGGCTTCGACGGTGTAAAGATAACTCTCACTGAGTGCCTGCACACCCGCCCCGGATGCGGCGAAAGAATCCAGCAGCGCCACTTGTATCAGATCGTATTGATCCGCGCTCCTGGTGACAAAGGAACGGGCCTCGTCGACGTATACATTGATACGGTCATCATCGTATAAATTCCCGGCAAAATCGGCATGAGTCTCACCAACCAGCTTCGTCACCAGCGGATTGAGTTCGACAGCGTCAATTACACGTGCACCGTGATAGACGGCAAACAACACATCCGTGCCGCCTCCCGCGCCAAGTACCAGCACTCTGGGCCGATCGAGCAGGCGATATGGCAGCGCGGCGGTAACATCATCCATGTACGCGAGCGAATTCAGATTGCCGTCAAAGCGTGTAATAACGCTCATCGCGTCACCGTCAGTAAATATTGCGAGTTGCGCCGGGGGTTCAGATTGCGTATTCAGGCTCAGGCCGGGTGCGTCCCGAAACGGAATCGTCGGACTCTCGACCACGGTCAGTAAACCCAGTGGGTTCGAATATTGTCCTAGCACACGCGTATCAACCACCTGCAAGGCCTGGCTTTGCCCCTTGAACTGGGATATCCGAAAATCCGGCCAATTCGGTGGCAAGAAAAGCAGAAGGGCAATAAAAAAACCGCCTTGCGCGAGCAAAAGGCGGTTACGCAAAGGTGACGCCACGCCACTGACCACCAATGCGGACGCAGCCAACGCGAATACCGCCAGCAGTCGCAATGCGTACTGCGGTGACATTAGAAAAAGCGCCGCGATGATCGTCAGCGCTCCGGCTCCCGCGCCAAGCAAATCGAAAAAATAAATGCGGGCGATGTGCTCCTTCAGGCAAGTGAAAGCCAGGCAGATACAGGTGGCCGCAAAGAAAAATGGCACAAAAAACACCAGATACATTAGCAACAGGTAGAGCACCTGACGCGAATCCCAAACGATCTCCAGCGCATTGAAAGGCACGCGCTGGCCCAGCGCAAAACAGATAATCATGGAGACGCTGAAAAGTACGGCGCCGACGCTAAAAGCGAGGGCAAAATGAGGAATGATCAGTCGTTTGCTTAACGCGATAAAAGTGCCGCTCGCGCCGTACCCAAGGAGCGCCAGGCTAATGATCATGTAGGCAAAATGATGCCACTGCACGATCGACAATAAACGCATCAATAGAATTTCATAGCCGATTGCGGCCATGGAGATGAGCGATACAGAGATAAACAGGAAGCGGGGAGTTTGTGTTTTCACATTGTCTTTCCGACCTGTGTTTTCCCCGGATGACTGCGCCTAATGCGCACCCGTTAGCGGTACAAAAATCACTGGAATGACTTGCCGGGTTTTCACTTCCCCTGTCTCGGTCTTTTCGATCAACAACAGTTGCTGGGTCATGAACCGGCCACCGACCGGGATGACCATGCGCCCTCCAGGGCGCAGCTGCTTAACCAGATGCGGTGGTACGTGACTGGCCGCAGCAGTCACGACGATCGCATCGAAGGGAGCATGCTCAGCCCAGCCATAATACCCATCGCCGAGGCGGGTCGTGACGTTTTCGAAGCCAAGCCGTTGCAGCCGCGCTGTGGCGTTTTCTGCCAGTGGTTTGATTATTTCGATGGTGTATACGCTTTTGACGAGCCGAGACAGGATTGCCGCCTGGTACCCTGAGCCGGTACCAATCTCCAGAACTACATCGTCGCTGTCAGGCTCAATGAGGTCGGTCATTAATGCCACGATATAGGGTTGCGATATGGTCTGGCCAAAGCCGATCGGCAAGGGACGATTCTCATAGGCAAAGCGCTTTTTTGCATCGGGAACAAATTCATGGCGTCGCACACTGGCCATGGATCGCATCACAGGCTTGTTAAATGCCTGATCACCTGTGCGATCTCCCGTAAGCCGCGCATACCTTTCGATCTCGGCAACCATGGCAGCTCGATCAAGCGCATACTGCATATCATCTGCGCGTATCACGAAAGATGCGGTCGCCAGCAAGATGAAAATCGCGGCCTTACTGCGGTAGATTTTTTTGAATAAATTCATTGAGTCCAGGCAAATAGCGATCCCTGCTCAGCAGAAACCCATTGTTGTGATCGCCCCAGATTTCCAGCAGCGACTTCGGTTCCGCTGCCGAGGCGTAATTCGCTTCGGCCATCGAAAAGGGAATCATCTCATCGTCGCGGCTATGAACCACTAGCAGCGGGCATTGCAGTTGGCTCACATAGTCGCTCACCGGGTATTCCAGCCTCGTGATCAGGCGAACCGGCATAAAAGGGTAGAGCTTGCGCGCCATGTCCAGCGCCGAACTGAAGCTGGATTCGATAATCAAGGCCGCTGGCCTGTGCTGATTCGCGAGCCAGGCTGCAACCGCACCGCCAAGCGAACGGCCGAAAATGATGATCCTGTCCGCTGCCACCCCCCGGTTGCTGACCAGGTACTGCCAGGCAGCCTCTGCATCGAGATAAGTCCCTTTCTCGCTGGGTTTTCCCTGGCTTCGGCCATAGCCACGATAGTCGATAATCAGTGTGTCCAGCCCTATTTCGCGGAATATCGCGATGCTGTCGAGGCGGTGAGAAATATTGCCGGCATTGCCATGCAGGAAAAGGACGACCCCACTGGATTTTGCTGCCGGAACATACCAGCCGTGCAACTTCAGCCCGTCGCTCGTTTCCAGTGTGACATCTTCATATTCGAATCCGGCATCTTGCGGAGTAGCGGTCAGGGTTCGGCTCGGAAGACTGGACAGAAACACCATCCTGTCCTGGAACAAGAACAGCATCAGCGCCAGCAGAACATAGAAGCTGACTGCAGCTATTAAGAGTGTAAGCAAACCACGCATGCCTGAAAAAGGGTCGGATTCAATTCAGTTCCCGTACGGAGCTGATCTTAGCCTAAGTACGGAATCACTTCTTTGCAACTTATGCTTGGTCGTAATTACCTCGTCTTAGCTGGAAAGCGGACCATAAGCAAGTGGTGTCCAGCCAAACCACCGCCTTTGACCCGTGGTAGACATTTAAGGCAGGATGATTGCCAGCGGTTTCTAAACCGACCCTTGAAATACCAAACACAAACAATCGATGGGAGAAGTCCAAATGAATTTATACGCTATTTTGCGTCGCGATGGTTTCACTGACGGACCAACGCTCGAAGCGGCGGCTGCTCGATCGACCCAGGTCGGTGACGACATGCCCGATGACATCCGCTGGATTCGATCATATGTGCTGGCGGAAAACAGCGGGGCGCTGGGAACCGTCTGCATTTATCAAGCGAGTAGTGACGAAGCAATTCGCAAGCACGCCGATGCCGCCGGACTGCCGGTGACCGAAATCATCCCTATTGCTGACACGGTGATAGTCCGCCCCGATCCTGAGTAGCCCTCGCCCAGGACCAGCGATTCTTTGTGACATACGGGCTGACGCCAGGCGAGAATGCTTGTTCTGCCAACAAGACATTCAATAGAAAAAGGCCGGTTGCAACATTATTGCAACCGGCCTCAATTTTTCAGGCTTAATCAATCGCCTGTATTCACTCCGAGTAATCTAGAAGCTGTAAGTTCCTCGCAGGTACCAGGACCCGCCTTCGTAGTTCGCGGCGGTTCGACGTGGATACTGCAAGCCAACGCTAAGCCGATTCGAATTAGGCGGACCAATCGTATCGATGAATTCATCGAAAATATTGGAAGCGCCCAACATGACTCGGAAATTATCAGTGGCCTGGTAACCCACTTCCATATCAACGTAGATTATTGAATCTATCTTGGCGCTGGGGTCAACGGCGGCACCGATTCTACCGCGCTCGTCGAAATGTTCACCATAGAAATTCGCTCTGAACAAATAATTCCACTTTTCGCCAAAAAGTGTATTGGCCGTCAACACGAAGCGATTTTCCGGGTAGTTGTTTTCGATGTCTTCGATCAGGCCGTCATTGACCGGATTAACACCGTTTATTTGTTTCTGACCCGTTACGTCGGTTTCCGTATGGGTAAACGCGAAGGTGACATCGGTCGTGGTGTCTCCGTTTGGCCAATCGAAGCCCGATGTCAGTACCACGTCAATACCCGTATGTTCAACGTCCAGTGCGTTGGTGAAGAACGATATGGTCTGGGTAGTCATGGGGTCCACCGAAATATCGCCCGTCCGGTAAATGCGGTCATCGACCTTAATCAGATACCCGTCTATGGTCAGCGTCGTCGTGTCATTGAGATCGGCGGAAAACCCGAGACTGACGTTGACGGATGTTTCTTCGGTGAGTGCGGTGCCACCGACTGATGCGACCAGGGGGTCGGTCGACCGTACCAGGCCCTCTTCCTGCTGCAACCCGGTCATGCCATCAAACGTAGTGATCGTGGTGGTCACATTGACCTGACCCGGCGTCGGAGCGTGAAACCCGGTCGAAACTGCGCCGCGGAAAGCGAGGGTATCCGAGGTCCTGTAGCGCGCCGCAAGCTTGCCGTTGACAGTGCTGCCAAAGTCCGAGAAGTCCTCATAACGTAAGGCATACTGCATCAGGAGTGCGTCGCTGACGTCCTGCTCGATATCCACATAGACGGCAAAATTGTCGCGAGAAAACTCGCCGGCGTCTAGGTCCCTGATTCCCTTGAATCCGTTGGAACCTGCACCCAGGAATGAACTGGGTTCGCCCTGAATTGTCGTATAGGTTTCTTCGCGCCATTCAGCGCCGAATCCCAGATTCAAAGTATCGCTGATCGGCATGGAAAAATCGGCGTTCAGATTCACCTCTTCCTGCTCATAACCACCCACATCGAAGTCTCGTTGTGGGATGTTCAGGCCCGCATCCAGGCCCAAATCCTGGGTTATCGTGTTATTCAGGAAATAGTCCAGTTCGCTCTTGCCGTAACCGATGCTGAAGTCGTAGTACATGCCATTCGAGAATTCACCATCTACGCCACCGACCAAACTGAGGTCCTTCTGAGCGCCATCGAGAAACGGCGTGTAGCCGGCGGGCAGACCCACAAAGCCAAGCGCATTCAATGTCGT
>JAPUGL010000188.1 GCA_027292775.1 Gammaproteobacteria bacterium
AAGCAGTTGCTGGTTCTGAATCCCAAGAAAGATTACTGGGTTCAATTGTCCGGAATTTATGGCGAGCGCGACGAGATAAACAAGCAGTTAACCGCCTTCGAAATAGTCTATGTTCAGGGCCTGCTGAAAACCAGCCGCGAACACGTCACGATGGCGCAGCTTTACCTGCAGTCGGATGTTCCTTACAAGGCCGGCAAAGTCCTGGAAAGTGGATTGAAGGCCGGCACTATCGAGAAGACGGCCCGCAATTACAGACTTATGGCCCAGTCCTGGACCATGGCCCAGGAAGATGCCAAAGCGATTCCGGCACTCGTGCAGGCGGCCAAACTTTCGGACGATGGCGAACTGGATGTGAGGCTGGCTAATGCGTACTTCAATCTGAGGCAATGGAAGGAGTCGATCAGTTCTTCGCGCGCCGGCATCAAAAAGGGCGGGCTGAAACGAAATGACCAGGCCAATATTATGCTTGGCATGGCGCTCTACAACGTGGAACGATACTCGCAGGCGATCGAGGCGTTCCGCGTCGCTCGCCGGGACGATCGAAGCAGTCGCATGGCCTCACAGTGGATAAACCACGTCACCAACGAAAGGGCTCGCCAGGAACAGCTCCGCCAGGCATTGGCGAACTGATATACCTCGCAGCCCAGGCATCGGATTCCGATGAGCCGCGCGTACCCATATCTCGCTGGCCGTGGCCGCAGCAGCAGATATATCCGGCCTCTTAACCTTCATACAGGCTTGCATGCATCGTTGCGGCCTGTATTTTTGACATTACCGAGCCTGGTTTTAAGGTGAAGCCGCGCAACCGTTGAGCAAATCGCCATGGACGACTTCCTTCAAAGCAAACGCCTATATCTGCGAAAACTAATTGCCAGCGATGCTGGAAAGCTGTTTCTTTATCGTTCCGATCCCGATGTTTCCCGCTACCAGGGCTGGGCGCCGGCCAGCGAGTCCGCTGCCCTGCATTTTATCGAAGACCAGTCAAAAATCGAGCCGGGCACAGCAGGGCAATGGTTTCAGCTGGCCATATGCCTGCGCACGGACGATGCTCTGATCGGCGACCTCGGCCTACATTTTCCCGCAGATGATGACCGGCAGGCGGAATTCGGAATCAGCCTGGATCCGGCTCATCAAGGGCAAGGCTACGCAGACGAAACGCTACGCGCAACGATGTCTTATCTGTTTAACACCCTCGGGAAACACCGGGTTTTCTGTTCTGTCGATCCAAGGAATGCGGCTTCGGTCGCGATGGCGCGCCGTCTCGGCATGCGTAAGGAAGCTCATTTTGTAAGAAGCCTGTGGTTCAAGGACGAATGGGTCGATGACGTTATTTTTGGCCTGTTGAAAAGTGATTGGTGTCGCCTGGAAAAAGCCTGACAACTGATCAGGTATCCTGGGCGTCGTTCTCTTGAATAACCGGCTTCAGTAACGACTTAGTTCGCTGGCCGATTGTCATGTCCGTCTACTAGCCTGTTTGCAGTGATCGGTTTCTTGCTGGTCACCTAATCCAGGGAGGGATGAGACATGCGCGCAGGAAAATATGTGCCCCTGCTGATCGGGCTAATGTGGTCAGCGACTTCGATGGCGATAACGGAAAGGGATGTCATCATCAGTTGTCATGGCTGTAGCTGGACCCAATACAAGCATCGGGCATTACAACAGGCTCCGAATAACGGCCCTAATGTCACGATCAATGTATACGTGGTCGACAGGGTGAACCGTCGCCTCGCAAAATACCGGGTCGTGAAGGAATACAGTGAACGGATGCTGTACAAGTACGCGAAGAGCCGGACGCCCACGACCGCCGAGCTGCAGATTTTTCGGGAGGATCTCGCGGCATTCGATGAAATCCAGAAAATAAGCGTCATCGCGCGGCAGTTGCCCGATCACTTCACTGTCAAAAGCGCAGCCGATATTTACCAGAACATGCAGGCGCAGTCGGCGATACAGGATTGGCTGAACGATGATTTCCTGTCGAGCCGGGTACTGGCATTTTCCTACTTCTTTGGCGAGTATCTGCTTGCGCGGTTCACCGCCGACATCAGGATTATTTTCCCGGATGGCTCGGAGGCGGTGTTTCACGTGTCGCGTTTCGAACTGGAGTTCAGCCTGGACGGCATAAAACTGGAATTGCGCTATACAGAAGATACCGCTGTCGGACCGGAGGGAAATGCCTTGCCGGATACGATAGATGACCTGGAAGGATTTCGGGGCAGCTTCTATTTCGATGACTCGCTGAACACGTTTCTAAGGCGGGTTCAGCTGTTGGGATTACCGGTGACCAATTTCCCTGGTGTGCCGACCTCTTGTGATTTTCTCTCAGGAAAACTGGTTTGCTACGTGGACCGGAAATAGAAAAAAGGGGTCGGACCTGACGGTCCGGCCCCTTCTTATTAGCATGGTGGTTTCCGTGTTCGGGTTACCAGCCGCAGGTCTGGCCCTCGTTTTGCGCCTTTAGCCAGCCCGTCAATGGTGCGAAATAATCGATAATCGCACTGGCGTCCAATTGCCGCGTACCGGTGATTTGCTCGAGCGCATCCGGCCACGGTTTGCTGGCTCCCAGCTTCAACATGGCCATCAGGCGTTCACCCGCTTCCTTGTTGTTGTATATCGAGCAGTTGTATAGCGGGCCTTCGTTGCCGGCGGCGTCGCACAATGCACGATGAAACTGAAACTGCAGAATATGTGCCAGGAAGTAACGCGTGTACGGGGTGTTGCCCGGAATATGGTACTTGGCACCCGGGTCAAAATCAGCCTCGGTGCGTTCGACCGGAGGTACGATGCCTTGATATCGTTTGCGCAGATCCCACCAGGCCTGGTTGTAATTATCCGTAGTGATTTCGCCGGAAAACACTTTCCAGCGCCACTGGTCGATCAGTTTGCCGAATGGCAGGAATGCGATTTTATCCAGCGCCAGCTTCATCAACTGGTTGATCATCGCTTGTTCGCCGCTCTCGGTTTCGCCGACCAGGCCCAACTCCCTGAGGTATCCAGGCGTCATCGACAGTTGCAGCGTGTCGCCTATGCCCTCGTGAAAACCATCGTTGGCGCCGGCCTGAAAAAGTATAGGCTGGCCCCTGTACATCATGAAATAGTAAATGTGGCCCAGCTCATGATGCAACGTGACCAGCGAGTCTTCGGTCTGCTCAATGCACTGTTTGATACGCACATCGTTGCCATTATCCAGCGGCCAGGCGCTGGCATGGCATACCACGTCCCGGTCTCTCGGTTTGGTCAGCAGCGAACGTTCCCAAAACGTGTCTGGAAGTTCGGGCATACCCATGGAAACGAAGAAATTTTCCGCCGTCTCGGTCATTTTGACCGGGCTCCAGTCCTGTTCAACCAGTGCGGCATCAACGTCGAATTGGCCTACACCGGGAAACGGCTCGACCAGGTCGTAAATATTGCCCCACTGTTGAGCCCACATATTACCGAGCAGGTGAGCCGGAATCGGGCCGTCGATCGAAACGACGTCACTACCGTATTTCTCCGACAATTTGCCGCGGGTGTAACAATGGAGCTCGTTATATAATGGCTCGACCTGCCCCCACAGACGCTCGATTTCCGCAGCAAAATCCTCGGAATCCATATCATAACCGCCGCGCCAAAGGTCGCCGAGGTCTTCGTAACCCATTTCCCGTGCGCCATCGTTGCCGAGTATGGCGAAGCGCTGATACATGCTGCGCAAGGGCGGAGAAATCGTCCGCCAGCCGGTCCAGACGTCCAGTAGTTCAGCGGGCTCTCGGCTCTCAGCCATGATCCTGATCAGATCGGTTTCAGCCAGACATTCGCCGTCATCGCGGCAATATTTGGCGGAGCCATACAAATCGCCCATCTCGGTGGTTATTTTTGCAAGCTCAGCCTGATCTTCCTTTTTCGAAGGCGCCGGCAGCGTAGTCCCCGCCGTGATCAGCTTCATCTGGCGGGCGGTATCGGCATCCATATCGGCGCCGTCGTATTTTCTGGATTCATCGACGATTCGGCTCTGAAACTCCAGTCCTTTCTCGGTAGCCTTTGCGGCCAGCAGGCTGGTATCGTGAGTGATATAAGTCGCGTTCACCCAATATGCGGCGCCGTTTTCCCTGTTCAGCTCGGCCGTTTCCTGGTTGACCTTGTCGATAAATTCCACCGCCGTCAGCGTCGTCGCCGTGGGTTTGTTAGCACCATCGCTGGATTGCCCGCCGGAACAAGCGGTCAGTGCCAAGGCTGCCATAAAAAAGGAGATTCGCTTTGTTATGCTGATCATGATGATCCTCTTGATGCCGTATCTAATTTTCGCGGCCGCTAAGTGTAGGGTAAACGTCGCGACCTCGCCACCGGCGGTTGTTGCGGGGCAATGAATCCTGAACCCTAATTCGCCAGTCCGGCATAAAAGTGAAACGAATGGGCTTTTTCCCCATCCATAAATGAAAGAATTGCCTCTGGGAGCAGGAAATCCAGGCGTAAACCGAAAATTATGGCTATCTGTGGCCGAATCGGCTCTTTCGGTGCCTATAATGACCGCTTTGTGGCCGGTAGACAGTGTCCGTACAGACAACAGACTACCGGCATCGTTTTATCACACAGATAAGGATAACAGGGCATGATCAAAGCACCTGACACAGGCACTTTTTTCGGGCACCCGAAAGGGCTGTTTCTGCTTTTCGGTACGGAACTCTGGGAGAGATTCAGTTATTACGCGATGCGTGCAATCCTGGTTTTGTACTTGGTGGACAAAACCAACGAGCACGGTGGTTTTGGTCTTGAGTGGACCAATGCGGAAGCGCTGAAATTGTATGGCTGGTTTACCGGCCTGGTTTACATCACGCCGTTGCTGGGTGGTTGGCTTGCCGATAATGTCCTGGGGCAGCGCAGGGCCATCATCATCGGCGGCACCCTGATGGCGGCCGGGCAGTTCACGCTCGGTACGCCGCATGCCTGGATTCCGGGCATGGAAACCCAGGCGTTTTACGTGGGCCTGGCGTTGCTGATGTGCGGAAACGGACTTTTCAAGCCCAATATTTCGACCATGGTTGGCGACCTTTACGAGCAAGGCGATCATCGTCGTGACGGCGCTTTCACCATTTTCTATATGGGCATCAACATCGGTGCGTTCCTGTCCGGCATCATAGTTGGATCCGTGGTCCTGGCCTTTGATGGCAACTGGCAGGTCGGTTTCGTCTGTGCCGGCATCGGCATGTTGTTGTCGCTGGTAGTCCAACTGGTCTTTGCCCGCAAACTGCTGGGTGATGTCGGGACGGTGCCATCCGCCAAACAGGCCCTGGCGAGCCAGGTTGACCAGAGGGTCAAGGAGCCACTGACCCAGATAGAATTTGAACGGATCAAGGTCATCATGATCCTTGGCGTGTTTACGATCATTTTCTGGGCGGGATTTGAACAGGCCGGCGGTCTGATGAATATTTATGCTAATCAATTTACCGATCGGGTCATCGGCTCATTCACGGTGCCGACGACCTGGTTCCAGTCGCTGAACCCGTTCTTTATAGTCGTGTTCGCGCCCTTGTTCGCGTTGCTGTGGATAAGAATGGGTGATACCGAACCCACATCGCCGACCAAGTTTGCGATCGGGTTGGTACTGCTTGCGGTCGGTTTCCTGTTCATGATTGGCGCCACGCTTCAGCTGGGTGGCGATGTCACAGCCAAGACCAGCATGATCTGGTTGGTCGGCGCGTATTTCTTCCACACCATGGGCGAACTGTGTCTGTCACCGATTGGGCTTTCGATGGTAACCAAGCTGGCTCCGCTACGGCTGTTGTCGTTGATGATGGGGGTCTGGTTCGGCTTTACCGGCCTGGCCAACTATGTTGCCGGCTTCATCGGCTCGTTTATCGGCCATGGCGACGAGTCTGAGATGGTGAACAATGCCCTTGCTATTTTCGGCGGCATTGCCATCACGGCCGCTATCTTCGGCGGGCTGTTATTCCTGATTGCAAACAAGCTGGTTTACTGGATGCATGGCGCAGAAGGTCATGTCAAGGAAAGCATTACCGAAGAGGAAATCGCTGTCACCGGTACCCACGAAGGGATAGCCGAAGACCATTTCTGATCGACAGGTGTGTGTAATGAAACGGGGGCCGGCGGCCCCCGTTTTTGTCTCTCATAATTATTATTTTTCTATTTTTTCCCGGCCTGCAGCTTACTGTAGATTCTTTTTCAGGAATTCATCCATCATGTCATACAAATCAACCTGGTTAGCCGGCGTGCGAAAGCCATGCGCTTCATAGCGTCTTTCCTGATACTCGAATTCCTTGCCCGCTGACTTCAGTTTGCCTGCCAGGCGCCGGGCGTGCTCTACCGGTACGATCGGATCGAACACGCCATGTATGATCAGCAATGGAGCCTGAATTTTTTCCACATGGTTGATCGGCGATGTTTCGTAGAAGCGCTCTTTGTCTTTGCCCGGGTCTCCAATCGCCCAGTGGAACCAGTTCACCAGTTCGTCCTGACCGCTGACCGAATTTTTTTTCTTAATGTCCACGTACAGTCTGTCCAGGTCGGATACACCCACATAGTCGATCCCGCAACTAAAAAGCTCGGGAGTCTTGATCAGACCCATCAGTGTCGCGTAACCGCCATAACTGGCGCCATAAATACAGACCTTGCCATGTTTCGCGTAGCCATGATCGATCGCCCACAGGACAGCATCAGTCAGGTCATCCTGCATCTCCAGACCCCAGCGCTGGTAGGCGTCGCGTTCGAAACTGGCGCCATAACCGCCAGAGCCACGATAGTTCACCTGCAGCACGGCATAGCCACGGTTGGCCAGGTACTGGATTTCCCGGTTAAAGCCCCAGCCGTCGCGAATTCCGTAAGGTCCGCCATGCGGATTCAGGATCAACGGGAAAGGGCCATCCCCGGAATTGATTGGCAAGGTCAGGTAACCATGGATATTCAGTCCATCGCGCGCAGCAAAGGATATGGGTAGCATCGGCGACATATCGTCTTTGTCCAGCCAGTCGGCGTTCGACAAGATAAAGCTGAACTTGCCCTCTTTCTCATCGAGCAGATAATAATCGCCGACCTGCCGATCGCTCCAGGAGTAAACCAGGAAACGAGTCTCATCGTCATCCCAGTCATAAATGTAATTGATCGTGTCCGGTAGTGCGTCATCGATAACCGACTGACGATCGGCCCAGGACTGGTCGAAAAACAGGGTACGCGGTTTATCGGTCTGGTAGCGGAAGTAAATCGGCTTGCCGGCGCGGGTGCTGACCAAGCGGCCATCCACATCGTAATCGGGATCGCTAACCAGGGGTTTTCCCAGTTCACCGGTCTCACCATCGACACGATATAACTTCATCCGATCTTCACCGTTTCTGGACGACAGGAAAACATGCCGGTTGTCCTGATCGAAACCATGGATGCTAAAATCGCCCAACGTGCTGGTCACGATACTTTTCCATTCTTCGCTGTTTTCCGATCTGTACACGATGTCCATAACCAGGTCGTCGCGATCCGACCCGGTGCTGTAACCGGCTCGCGGTTGCCCTTTGTGATCGACATACCAGTCCATGATGTCGGTTTCGTTGATC
>JAPUGL010000189.1 GCA_027292775.1 Gammaproteobacteria bacterium
ACCGAGCTGGCGTGTACGACCGTCAACGTTGTCCGGCCACCGCCGATCAAGGGAAATACTCCGCGTATGAGCAATGGGGCGATGCGTGGCAGGAACTGACGGTCATGCCTGCCATACATGACGGGCGGGCGGATTATGCAGCCCCAGATCCTGCCCCTGCTATGAGCAGACAGGATGACTTTTTCGGCATCCTGCTTCGAACGCCCATAGACATCGATTTGAGGCAGTTTTGGTAGTGGAGAAGACTCGTCGGTTGCTTGTTCATGGTAGCGCTCGCGGCCAAATACCGATGTCGTACTGATGTGGACGACCCTGGCTCGGACAGTGGCCGCAGCCTGCACCAGGTTGGTTGTGCCGACGACGTTGCCAGTCCAGATCGAGTTCGGATTGCTGCCTGCTCCAATCGCCGCGGCGGTGTGAAATATCACATCCTGACCCAGCGCGGCCTTTTCCAGCGAATCCACATCCAGGATGTCGCCCTGGATCAGGGTAGCGCCGATTTTCTCAAGCCAGGCAGACCGGACCGGGTCGCGCACCAGGGCAGTAACGCGCCAGCCATCGGCATGCAACCGTTTTACGACATACGAGCCAAGCATTCCGCTGGCGCCGGTTACCAATGCAGATTTCATAGTCCGTCCCTGCCGTCATTAATATCGCCATCGCTGCTTGGCCGGTCCGATGACATGGATAAGATTTCACACGTCATCAGCAGTTGTGTAATGAGTGAGCTGACGACTGGCCCGAGACCGATGATGTATTTCGTCCAATTTCCAGGTTTCATGTCTCATTCCTTTGGCTATCGCTCGGTACGATTTCTGCTGCTGGGGCTACGATGTGGCCAACTCGCTTACGCTTTGCGTACACGCGACTTACAGATTGCTTACAGATATAAAATCTCATTACTAATCAACTGCTTAGAAGGCGCCCGCATTTGCAATGCTGGCGACGGTTGCCGTGGGGACATTTGCGGCTCGCGTGGCCTTGACCAGGTATGCGTAACGTTCCACGCGGTTTTCATCATCAAAAATGACGACAAACTTCGGTGGCTTGGCCGCATTCAACTGCTCGTCGGTGGCATAGGCGAAATGACCGGTGGTGAGCATGGAAGAAACGCGATTCTGGCCACGTGCGTAGCGGATATCCGCCTTAAGATCGTGGTAGGCCCATGCTTCCTGGTGGTTGAGGTCAGTAGTAACGGTCATGGGCGATCCCATGATCTCGGTGACCTCAGCGCTGGACATGCCGATGCTGACATATCTGTCTGGCTGACTTGCCAGCTGCGAGTTGTTCGCGCATGCACCTAGTTGTGTACAAAGCAATATGGCCAATGTAATTCTCGTGTTCATGTCTACCTCCGGTTGCGCTTGTGGGTCGCGCATGTCGTTGTTTGTTTACGAGTACGAAGGTAGGGGCCACGGGCTTACCGCAGCCTTACGGAGCGCTTACATCGGGCTTACAGTTTTTTGGTGGTGATGTTTGCTGCCGATTTGACGTGATTTTTCTGGTTTTTCTGGCAGGAACAGAAGGGCGCGTTTGCACGACGGCGGAACGCAGGAGGTAGAGTTACGCAGGAGCAGTTACCATGCAGGTATACTGTTTCGTACACACCCAGACACACGCCAGGGAGCGAGAAAGTTATGGCAGACTCGATACAACTAAACACCGCAGTGATATACGGCAGCGTTCGGCGAGACCGCCAGGGCATCAAGGCGGCACGTTTCTTGACTAATAAATTGAAGGAGCGAGACCACATCGCCACGCTTATCGATTCCCATGAGCACCAGTTGCCGTTTCTGGACTTGATGCATAAAGAATATGAGCCGGGCAAAGCGCCCGACGCGATGGAAAAAGTCAGTCAGATTCTCGATAAGGCTGACGGATACATCATTGTTAGCGCCGAGTACAACCACAGCATATCTTCGTCGCTAAAAAATCTTCTCGATCATTTCCAAAGTGAGTATCATTACAAGCCCAGTGGAATCGTCACCTACTCTGCTGGACCGTTTGGCGGAGTCCGTGCGTTGGTAAACCTCCGTGGCATCCTTGCCGAACTGGGCACGCCGAGTATTCCCAGTGCGTTCCCGATTTCTAAAATCCACAGTGCTTTTGATGATGACGGCAAGCCGATGGACCCGGCGTACGACCAACGAATAGTCAAATTCCTGGATGAGTTTGAGTGGTATGAAAAAGCATTAAAGAACGCACGCAAACATGAGGTATGCAGTGATGAGCTGCCGGTGCAGCAGGCGATGTGCCGGAAAAGGGTTACTAATTAAATATGTCTCGAAAGGTGTCGAGAGATATTATCGGGCCGGCGGTGCGGTCCATCGAATGGTATGCTGGCAAGATCATGCTTCAGAAAAAGATTAGCCGCTTCTGGTATCGCGATCCTGACTGTTTTATTCGCCAGAGAAAGGATTGGTGAATACTCGGTACCTGCAGTCAGTTAGACGGTCGACGGTAAGTTCGACTATGTTCCGCTCGATCCAAATCATTTGCATTGCGTTGATATTGATGCAAGTGGGTGCCTGCGCGAGCTCTCCCAAGGTCGCCGAGGAAGAGGCGCAAGTTCGGTATGCTGGCGATCCCTGGGAACCCCTGAATCGCGGCATATACGCCGTTAATGACGCTTTGGATACCGTTACCTTAAAACCTCTTTCCAAAGGCTACAAAAAAATAACGCCGGGGTTCGTACGCAGAGGAATCTCGAATTTCTTTGCCAACCTGCGAACGCCGTTGAATATCGTCAACAACCTTCTGCAAGGCAAGGGGCGCGACGCATTGAGTGAAACCGCACGCTTAGCCATGAATAGTACGGTCGGAATTGGTGGATTGTTCGATCCGGCAGGGTCCGCCGGACTCGAGCGGCATGATGAAGATTTCGGGCAAACGTTGGCGAAATGGGGTGTCCCCGCTGGCCCTTACGTGATGGTCCCCATCCTCGGGCCGCGCACGCTCAGGGACGCAATCACCATACCTTTGGATATTTTCCTCGACCCCCTTTACCACTACGATAATTCGTCGGTTCGGGACAAACTTTGGATATTAAAGGCCATTCACGTTCGATCGAAACTGCTCGCGGCTGAAAGTACCATCGAAAGCTCCTTTGACGCGTACGTAACGATTCGCGAAGCGTACCTGCAAAATCGCGAATACTTGATATACGACGGTGATCCACCAGTAGACGATGACGATGATCTCTTCGACGAATTTTTTGAAGAGGAATAATTATTTCAGGAAAGTGTCGTGGTTTGCCGGGTCGACAGGAATTTGATCAAACTTCCGGGTCAGCGGCGGCCTGGGCCTCCAGGCGCTCGATGACAGCATCGAGCCCCTTCGCGTTAACTTCGCTGTTGAATTCAGCGCGGAAATTTCGAATATATGAAATCCCTTCGATCAAAACGTCATACATCATCCATCCTTGCGGCCGTTTGATGATTCTGTAATTGACCGGCACCTCTGTACCATCATCGAGCATAGCCTTTGTTTTCACTACGGTTCGATTCTTGGAATCGTCTCCACGATACGGCAGGATTTCCACCTTTTCCGAATCGAATTCCAGGACCCCGTCTGCATATCGATGCACGAGGGTCGTATAGAAAGCCTCAATAAATCGTGTTTTCTGTTCATCGCTTGCCGTACGCCAGTGCCTGGCCAGCACAAGTTGAGCCGCTAACTTGCGATCGAATCTCGGCAGAAGAATGTCATCGATGACGGTATACAGGGCCTGTTTATCGTTTGATAGCTCTTCTTTTCGTGTTTTGATCTCCTGATCGAGTAAATTCAGTGCTTCAGCGACCACATCGTTTGGTGACTCCGCGTACGCTTGCAATGAAAACAGGCCCAATATGAGTGAAAGCGCAATCGATCTCACAATCCTGCCTCCATTTGCGACTAAATTAAAAGCGAGAAATCCGGTCCGCTCATCCCGGTCGGGTGCCCCATTTGGCACTGTTTCCGTAGCGGGGAACGGGTTACGAATGATAGTATAGGATTCTCACAGCCGTGCGCCAGTCTATCGGTCCAACAAAGCGGGCCAGGACGGGGGCTGAAAGAATAGCAGGGGGATTTTGACTGCGGGCCAATGGATAGTCAGGTTAAAAGCTGCAGAGCAGGCTTCTATGATCTTCCGGTTCTCACGCTGTTGTTTGGCAACGACGTGCACCCGGGTGGCGTCCCGCTAACACGCAAATTAGCGGGATCCGCATTGGTCGGCCGTGACGATCGTGTGCTGGATGTAGCTTGTGGCCGTGGTGAAAGCGCACGGGTGCTCGCGGAGCAATTCGGCTGCCGCATAGTCGGGATCGATTACTCGGAGGAAAGTATCCGCAGGGCGAATGAACTGACCGAGGATGTCGGCCTGACGAACCTGGTCCAGTTTATCCAGGGTGATGCAGAGAGGCTGCCGTTCGCTAACGAGTCTTTCGATGTCGTGACCTGTGAATGTAGTCTTAGTATTTTCCCGGATCCCTTGTTGGCGATCACTGAAATGAAACGCGTGCTTCGACCAGGCGGCAGGCTGGGTGTTTCCGATGTCGTGCTCAATCAACCGTTGCCCGAAACGTTAAAGGATTTGCTTGGACACGTCCTGTGCATCAGCGGTGCTTTGTCTATCGACGGTTATCGCGATGTTTTCAGCAAGACGGGTTTTTCGGCGATTCGAACGCGCGATGTCAGTGAAGTACTCGGCGACATGATTTCGCGCATGGAACGGCGCATAGGCGTTATTGAAGATTTTCTGGATCGGGAACAATTCGAGCTTGCGAATAGCTTGAGCGCGTCATTTTCATCGATTTCAGCTGCACGTGATTTTGTGATGTCGGGCGGAGCAGGTTATGCCTTGATAACCGGGAAGAAACCCATCGCCAACTGAGACGGATTTTCAGCCGACAAGTCTGTTGTAACTCTTCCTGGCAACTCACAGAACAACCGATCCCACGTTCAGGTTCTCTCGTGGCCTGATTTATTCAGTCACTGCTCATTGTTGCTGAATTCGAATTCAAATGTTTCTATGTAAGAGGGCTTGGTCGGTTTGGCTACGGCATCGAAAGAATGAA